>DAOURL010000102.1 GCA_030625165.1 Methanosarcinales archaeon
AGATCATTGTTTTGTGATCGGTCCGGGTGGCTATTAACTTGACCTCGCCATCTGGGGGGTAGATGGCGGTATCACGCAAGACCGATGATCCCCCCGATACGTTTACATCAGCAAAGACGCCTATCAAACAACATGGAGATCATATTCGATGACATCGGGAGTTATCCACTCCCGCGAGGGCAGCGGGAACGTGTGCATCAAGCATTCGCTGACGGGCGGTATGGCGACCCCGGGGTGACCGAAGCCATTCGCGACTGCATGCGCCAGAAGATCGCGGCAGGACTTGATGTCCCGACATACCCGCAGTTTCAGGATATGAACCAGCAGTTCCTAAGGATCATTAACGATCCTGCGTGTGGCGAGGCACCTTTTCTCGTTAAGGAGGAGTCGGCAGAGATAATCGAACTTTCTGCCATCGAACCGGTTGCAAGGGCGTATCTCGAGAAGACGGGAGAGCGGTTGAGGATCAGGGTCTGTGTCACAGGCGCAGTCGAGCTATACCTGAAACAGTTTGGCAGCGCAGCATATCCTGACATACTTGACCTCTGTGCGCGGAGCGTTGATCGGTTCGTTGCAAAGGCGCTCTCTACAAAGTCGTCGTTTGATGTGGCTGTCATCAGCATCGATGAGCCGAGCATCGGGATCAATCCCGAGATCATGTTCAGCGATGATGAGATCATCCATGCGCTTAACCTCTCAGCGAAATCCTCCAGTGTCGATACCCAGATACATCTGCACTCGCCGATCCACTACACGCTTGCATGCGAGGCAGACTCGATCAATGTGGTCGGTGTGGAATCCGCTGCAAACCCTGATTACCTCGAACTGATCGACAAAGCGGATCTGGAGCGATACGACATGTTCCTGCGGGTTGGCGTTGCAAGAACCGATATCTTTGGCATGACCGCCCTGTTAAACGAGAAGTACCAGACCAATGTGTGGAAGGATACATCCATGCTCGGCGAGATCGTGACCACGATGGAGACGCCGGAAGTGATCGCAAAGCGGCTAAGGCACGCTTATGATCGGTTCGGAGCGTTGATACGATATGCAGGACCTGACTGCGGGCTTGGCGCATGGGAGTATCCTGCCCTTGCACAGGGACTCCTCAAAAACGCGGGGGACGGCATCACAAGTTTCAAAGAGAGTTTGTGACGGCGATCCTGCAACCATAGCTCATATCTAAGCCACCCACACCAGAAGGATCAGAAGAAATATTCCGGCAAACACAGTTTTGCTCCATGCGAGCACCTTCTTACCATCAAGGACGCTGAACGGCAGCATGTTGAATGCGGCAAGCCATAGATTGATCAGCACGCCAAAACTTCCGATCTCCCCGAGAAAGCCGTTCATGCCGACAAGCGGCGTAAAAGCCAGCGCTAGCAGGACATTCATGAGCGGACCTGCAGCACCGATGCGTCCGATCTGTTCTCTCGTGGCATAGTTACCATATATCTGCACCGCACCCGGCGCTGCAATCAACGCGCCCATCATATAAGCCAGCCCGACCGCAAACATCAGCATGGAAGAGCTCATCCGGAACTCTGCCCACATGTTGTACCGCTGTGCAACGACCTTGTGCGCAAGTTCGTGTAATATGAACGATACCCCAACCGTAAGGAGCGATAACATGAAATTATGGATCACGGATGACCCGAGGGGGTCGGGTCGGGGCGGATATGATAGTACAAGCGCGAACGCATACGATATCGCGATCCACGCAATGAAGAGGTGCTGCATCTCGGTGCTACTGGTTCGGATGTGAGCTCTCCGTCTCGGCGGCAGGGTCCCGATGGTGTTGATTCGCGAGTCCATTTCTGGCATAATATCTTCTGGTCGGGTCTGATACTTTAATGGTTTCTTTTATAGAGGGGACCCCAAGTTATGCTGGTGCAGATACCAGATCCGAACACCCGCGCAAGATATCCATCCCGAACGGTCAGATAACCTTTAAGAACCTGCAGGCACAACTGATGATGCGAGTCCCGATGTGGTAGCGGATATCCTTAGGGCTTGCGGAGCCTTAGACCCGGGTTCGAGTCCCGGCCGGGACGCTTATACGGAGAATAAAACATGAAATGGCAAGGAGCTTCAAGACGCAAGGAAAGCGGCGGAAGGATCGTTAGATCTCGCGGAAAGCGAAAGTTTGAGATAGGGCGCGAACCTGCTGACACCCACCTCGCGCCGGTGCGCAGCAAGGAGATACGCACCTTTGGCGGAAACAAGAAGATACGTCTCTTCCGATGCGATATAGCGAATGTGACCAATCCCGCGGATAAAACAACCCGGAAATGTAACATCGAGACCGTCGAGGGAAACCCGGCAAATCAATACTATACCCGGCGGAATATCATCACAAAAGGAGCGATCATCAAGACAAATTTGGGCTCGGCGCAGGTGACCAACCGGCCAGGACAGGAAGGAGTCGTCAACGCTGTGTTGATATGAACGGCAGGAAACCCTTATTATGCATGAATGCATTGAGTCACTGGTGCACCACGACGATACTCCAGTCCTCCAGATTCCTACTATGATTAGCTTTGGAAGGGCTCGTAGCTCAGCTAGGCAGAGCACCGGGCTTTTAACGCCTGCGGCGTTGCTGCTGCGTGCAGAAACCCGATGGCCGAGGGTTCAAATCCCTTCGAGCCCGTTAATGTCCTGTCCTTCGGACAGTGGCATCGATACATCCTGCAGGGGTGCATTAATGCCCAGCCATATTGGCGGTGGCATCGATGGAGATCGCTTCTGGCGATTTCCATTACAACACGATTCCGTGGAGGGGTTCAGATAGAATTCGACATATCCAGTCACATAATGGTTCCGAGACATCGGATACTAGATGATGATGAGGCAGAGGAAGTATTGAGCAGATACAACATCGAAAAGGAGAAACTGTCCAAGATCATGACGGTTGATCCGGCAGTCAAGGAGATCGGTGCAGACGCAGGCGATGTCATAGAAATTACGAGAGATAGCGAAACTGCTGGCGAATTCGTGTTTTATCGCCTTGTAATCGAATGAGGGAAGAATGTTAGATCGAAAAAAACTATCCAGTGCATATTTTACCAAGAACAAGATTGTGCAGCACCAGATCGACTCGTTCAATGAATTCATAGAACATGGTCTCCAGAAGGTTGTTGACGAGATGGGCATCATCGAAACTGAGGTCGGTGATGCCAGCAGCGGTACAAAAACGTACGTCCGTCTCGAGACGGTCTCGGTTGGACATCCGGTGGTCAAGGAAGCGGATGGTGCTGTAGATCGGTTGTTCCCATCCGATGCGCGGCTGCGCAATCTCACCTATTCAGCACCGATCAACCTCACGATGACCGTCGTACAGGACGGGGTTGAGAGTGATCCGAAGAGTGTGGAGATCGGGGTCACGCCGATCATGCTGCGGTCGAAGGCATGTAACCTATACGGGCTAACAGACGCGGAAATACAGTCGCATGGCGAAGATCCGCTCGATCCGGGAGGATATTTCATCACGAACGGCACCGAACGGGTGATCATGACGCTTGAGGATCTTGCGCCGAACAAGATCATGACCGAGATGGACCACAGGTACGGGGACCGGGTCGAGATTGCGAAGGTGTTTTCGGAACGGTACGGATACCGGGCACTGACCGTTGTTGAGCGCGGGCGCAAATCGATACTTGAGGTATCGTTCCCGTCGCTTCCCGGGCGCATCAATTTCGTCGTGCTTGTCCGTGCACTTGGGCTTGAGACTGACAAGGATCTCGTGGATGCGGTATCGGACGATCCTGATATCAGGGAGTTTATGAAGGAGAATCTTGAAGAGGCGGTAAACTTGGGAGTGTTTACGCAGGAGAATGCGCTTGAGGAACTCGGAAGCGTCGTTGCGACAAGGCAGGCAAGGGAGTACCAGACCCGGAGGATCGGCTACGTCCTTGACAGGTACCTGCTTCCGCATCTCGGCAACTCGGAAGAGGAGCGGATGGTGAAAGCTCATTATCTGGCAAGAATGGCTGAGGCATGTTTTGAACTGGCTATAGGGCGGAGAAACGTGGACGATAAGGATCATTACGCGAACAAGCGGCTGAAACTCGCAGGGAATCTGATGGAAGACCTCTTCCGGGTTTCATTCAACCGGCTTGCAAGAGACATCAAGTACCAGATCGAGCGTGCGAGCATGAGGAAACGAGAATTGAACATCATGACCGTGATACGCCCGGATGTGCTCACACAGCGCATTGTTTACCCGCTTGCGACCGGAAACTGGGTTGGCGGGCGCACAGGTGTTGCGCAGTTGCTCGACCGCACCGATCAAATATCCTCGTTGTCCCACCTGCGAAGGGTAATATCGCCATTGTCGCGAACGCAGCCGCATTTCGAGGCAAGGGACCTGCATCCGACGCAGTGGGGTAGATTGTGTCCATCCGAGACGCCGGAAGGTCCGAACTGTGGTCTTGTGAAGAACTTCGCCCAGATGGTGGAGTTATCCACAGGACTCGAGGACACCGAAGCGATCAAGAACGAATTGTATGCGTATGGCATCAGTGCAGTATGAGAGATGAGAGGCATAATGAAAGGTAAGGTATTTTTAAACGGTGAACTGGTCGGCACCCACGAAAATCCGGCAGAACTGGTGCGGAAGGTCAGGATGGGGCGGAGGCAGGGCACAATCGGGGGCCAACTAAATGTTTCGCTCCAGGGGCATGATGTGCTCATCAATACTGATATGGGCAGAGCCCGCCGCCCCCTGATCGTTGTTGCGGGTGGCAGACCGCTGGTCACTGAAGACCATATCATAAAACTCGAACAGCATGATATCGATTTTGACGATCTTGTATCAGAGGGAACAATCGAGTATCTCGATGCTGAGGAGGAAGAGAACGCGTTAATCGCTGTCAATGAAGAGGATATCACGCCGGAACATACCCACATCGAGATCGACCCGGCATTGATCCTTGGAATATGCACGGGTATGGTTCCGTTCCCTGAGCACAACGCGTCTCCGAGGAACACGATGGGTGCTGCAATGGTTAAGCAGTGCATCGGCATTTCGGCATCGAACCTCAAAATGAGACCTGACACTCGCGGGCACATACTCCATTATCCACAGCGTGCGCTCGTGAACACCGCAACATCGCGCGCAATCGGCGCAGACAACAGACCTGCAGGTCAGAACTTCGTCGTTGCAGTACTATCGTTTGAAGGTTACAACATCGAGGATGCGCTCGTGGTGAACAAGGGCTCAATCGAGCGCGGTCTCGGGCGCAGCCACTTCTTCAGGACGCTTGAGGCAGAGGAGCAGCGGTATCCTGGCGGGCAGGAGGATCGGTTCGAGATCCCTGACGCCGAGGTCAGGGGTGCAAGAGGCGAGGAAGCGTATGCGCATCTGGACTCTGATGGTCTGATCAATCCGGAGACTGATGTTCGCCCCGGAGACGTCCTCGTCGGAAAGACGTCCCCTCCAAGATTCATTGAGGAACCCACCGGGCTTGCCCCGCAGGAGCGCCGTGAGAACTCGGTTACCATGCGGTCAAACGAGAGAGGTGTCGTTGATACGGTCATCATGACCGAGTCGTACGGAACCCGCCTTGCACGGGTGAAGGTCAGGGACCAGCGGATACCCGAGATCGGAGACAAATTTGCGTCCCGGCACGGGCAGAAAGGAGTCATCGGATTGATCGTGCCTTACGAGGATATGCCATTTACAGAACAGGGGATTGTTCCTGATCTGGTCTTAAATCCGCACGCAATCCCGTCGAGGATGACGGTCGGGCATGTGCTCGAGATGATCGGCGGAAAGGTTGGCGCGCTCCAGGGAAGAGGGATCGATGCCGATGCGTTCTCAGGCGAGACTGAGGAAGAATTGCGTGATGCATTGGAGGCATGTGGTTTTGCAAGCACAGGAAAAGAGGTGATGTATGACGGTGTCACAGGCGCGCAGATTCAGGCGGACATATTCATCGGCGCCATTCTATACCAGAAACTCCATCACATGGTTGCATCCAAGATTCATGCAAGATCAAGAGGACCTGTCCAGGTCCTGACGCGCCAGCCGACCGAGGGGCGTGCACGAGAAGGCGGTCTCAGGTTCGGAGAGATGGAGCGGGACGTGCTTATCGGGCACGGCGCAGCGCTCTCCCTAAAGGAGCGGCTGCTCGATGAATCGGACAAGGTGACCGAGCTGGTCTGCGATCACTGCGGGATGATCGCCACGTTCGATCGGAGGAAGAATATCGCATTCTGCACCAACTGCGGCGCTGAAACCGATATCTATCCGGTGGAGATGAGTTACGCGTTCAAACTGCTCCTCGATGAGATCAAATCGCTAGGTGTTGCGCCGAGACTCGAACTGGTGGACGCGGCGTAAGGGGGCTGTTAACTTGGCTCTGGTGCTTGTATCAAATTCGTGCCATTCGTTTTCGTGTAATTCGTGTTAAAATCAGCACAAGGGAAGCACGAATGAGTACGAATCTGACGAATGACACGAATGTTTCAAAATTAAGTTGCTGAAACACTACCTGATCTCATCAAACACCAGATCCTCCCACTTCCGTGCCCCAACAACGACCTCAAACTCAACCGGTGTCAGCACCGGCATGGGAAACACAGCAGCATTGTCGATTGCGATCCGCGGGCATGCCGTGTTCACAAACGCGTCCACGCGAAACGGTGCCAGCGCTTCCGGCGTTATCATATCAGCAAACAGGACGTGCGCGTCCAGACCGTGCTCTTCTGCCTTGCAACGCAACTCAAACGCAAGATCCTTCCTGCACTGCCCGATCTTGGTGGACACAAGAATCCCGAACGATTGCGCATCAAGCGACCGCTCGATTGCAGCGCAGCGCTTACGAAGCACCTTATCGACATCTGGCTTTCTGATCTCATTCATCTCAGGATCCGCAATCCAGACCGTCTTTCTGGTCGCAAGCGAGACCCCGAGCGCATGAAAATCGCCTGTGCCGATATACAGGTACTCAATCGCATCAGGAACCGCAGAGAAGTTACACCCGAGCACGAGTCCGGGATGCGCGATGCGCGCATCGCCGCTACTGATGATGCTCTGGATGCCATGATCCGCAAGATATTGCTTCACATCCGGAAGTTTATGCACGAACTGAGCCGTCGAGACAAGCCCGACACGATCCCCGACCACCTCAATCGCTTTTGTTAGTACTGGAAGAAGATCTATGCTGGATTCCGCCTCGATGAAAATTACGTTCTCTGCCTGTATGTTCGGTATCTCTGCATGTCCGAACTGGAACAGGATATCCACAGACTCGCGAAGCATGGTATCTATGTCGCACGCGCCGAAGCAGGAGTTTGCAGAGATCATAACCCTTGAACCTGTACGCTCTTCGATTTCCTCTGATACCTTGATCGCTTTCCGCTTGAAACCGTCCGGAAACTGGAGTCCTACAGTTTCAGCACGTCTTCTTATGATTGTGTCGATGATGTGGTTCAGACCGAAGTCGTACACATCATCGATCATACTTGCTTTGGCAGGAAGTACTTCTTGATCAGCGTATCGCATTGTGAACAGGTGATCATGAGCCAGTCGCCGACCATCTGCTGGTTGAAATGCTCAAAGATCGATGCCCCGCAGTTCGGGCATGAATAATATTCTTTAAAATAATAATTGTAAAATGTCGGATTATCCTGCAGCCACCCAAGAACAGATAACATGCGCTCGAGATACCGCTGCTCCGGTCCTGCCTCGCCTTCTGCCTCCATCGCGGTCTCAAGCCGTTCTTTCACATCCCTGAAATACCTCTTCGACTTCTCCCGGATCCTCTTATAATCTGTCACGTAATCAATAGTATCTTTTAAATATTTTGAATACATTTCGCCGCTTGCGCCAGTCCCTCTGCGCGCGATTGTCTTTATGAAGTACTCACTCATCAGGTCCTCCATCAGATCGAAGCACTCTGTGCAGATATCGTAGCTCTCATAATGCGTCGAATCCAGTTCACCATGACAGATGGTGCACGCCTTTCGTTCCATGAGAGATAGGTAAACTTATACGAATTTAAAGGTATGTCCGGTTAT
>DAOURL010000019.1 GCA_030625165.1 Methanosarcinales archaeon
TTTATCAAGCGTCACCTCCCCGATGATCCTTGCTGCAAGACCAGGACCCGGGAACGGGTGGCGTTTGACGACGTTCTCCGGAAGATCGAGTTTCTTTGCGACCGCACGCACCTCGTCCTTGTAGAGATCCCGTATCGGCTCGATCAGCCGTAGTTTCATCTCATCGGGCAGCGCGCCGACGTTGTGGTGCGACTTGATCCGGGATGCAAGATCAGAGGTCGCCGCGCTCTCAACCCGATCAGGATAGATTGTACCCTGCGCCAGGAAATCAACATCCCGGATCCGCGTCGCAGCCTCGTCAAAGACACGGATGAACTCATCGCCGATCACCTTCCGCTTCTCCTCCGGATCCGAAATTCCTCGTAATCGCTCCAGAAACCGATCTTTTGCATCAACAACCTCGAGATTGATCTTGAAATGTTTTTTGAATGTGCGCACGATCTCTTCGGTCTCGCGTTTCCGCATGAGACCGTTATCGACATAGATGCATGTCAGCCGATCCTGGATTGCGCGATGGATCAGGACCGCAACGGTTGCAGAGTCAATCCCGCCGCTCAAGCCGCAGATTACCTTGCCGCCGCCTACCGCCTCCCGGATCTCTGCAATCGCGCTGTCGATGAATGATTCCGGACTCCAGTCGGGATCGCAGTTGCATATCGAAAAGAGGAAGTTCCTGAGGATCTCCTCACCCTTGTCGGTGTGCACCACCTCGGGATGGAACTGGATGCCATAAATCAGCCCTTCCCCGACTTTCCTGAATGCTGCGGCAGGTGATCCGGCTGTGTGTGCGATGATCTCGAAATTTGCTGGCAGACTCTCGATCCGATCCCCGTGTGACATCCAGACAACCGTGCTCTCCTCGATTCCACGGAATAGGTCTGCCATATCGTCTATCAACAGTTCGGTCTTCCCGTATTCGCGCATCGCAGTCTGTTTGACATCCCCGCCCATGGCGCGCACGATCAGTTGTGCCCCGTAGCAGATTCCAAGTACGGGAATTCCGAGATTGAATATTTCAGGGTCGCATACCGGGGCATTCTCTGCATATACGCTGGAAGGACCTCCTGACAGGATGATCGCTTCCGGATTCATCTCCCTGATCGCATCAGGGGATATGGTGTGCGGGATCAGTTCGGCGTATACTCCAAGATTCCTGCATCTCCGCACGATCAGGTGGCTATACTGCCCTCCGAAATCCATGACTGCTACGAGTTGCTTCTTCATGCCGATGCCTCTTGTCATCTCCAACCATGTGCCGGCTGCATCTTAAGTGCTGCGACGGTGTTGGATACCTGCCTTGATCCTTCATAAGCCACCTCAGGGCTACTTCTTCTTTCATACTTCGATGCCCTCCAGATACACCTCGTTAGAGATCGTATTTGCCACTTTTTTCTCACTTTCAAAGGATTGTTCATCTTTTAAGATTATATCCACTGGGATCAGAGGGAAATGGTCATGAAATCTCCTGTAAATCTTATACCAGAGACCTTTCCTTTCTCTGGGGTCTATATTTCCTTTAAGAATTATCATAAAGTCCCAATCGCTCTCTTCTTCAAAATCGTTTCTTGCTCTGCTCCCGAATAATAGAACTGACATTCCGCAGGTCGCCATCCATTTTTCATAATTTCTACTGATAACGATTTTGAATATCCACAAAATATTATTTTTATATTGTAGTGGTACAACCTATCCGATTTCAACAGGGACTGCTTTACATGTTTATGTAAAAATATGAATTATACTAAAACGATTATCTTAAAAACCCCAAAACCACAATCAGTAGCCACTATCCACCATTTGCAAAAATAGATCCTTTTGCAAAAACACGTGCGAAATGTCAGATAGAATGCTGGAATATTCAATGCCGGTTTCTTCCAGTATCTCTTTAAATCTCGTTATGACTTCTTTTTTTGTGCCTGTCATTTGTCTCTCTTCATCTCTTCGATCTAGTCAGTCATGTTTTCATCTCAAGTTTTCAAGTTTGGTATGTAATCTTTCATCGAAGCCATGTTCCCAGAAACTACAACTGAAATGACAACCACCCTCACGTAAGAACATGGTGTGCCCCCCTTCCTTTTCCCTCCATCTCTCGAAATTTCTCTTTGAGGTCTGGCAGATCATCTATTACAACCCGCCACACCCTCAAAAGATTCACGCCAGCATATCCATGTATAAGCACATCCCGCATTCCTGCAATCTTTCTCCACGGGATGTCCGGATACTGTTCTCTGAAATCCACTGGTATATTCTTTATCGCCTCGCCTACGATCTCAAGACGTCTTATAACTGCGTCCTGAATCTGTGTATTTTCATAGAACTCTTCTTCACTGACTCCTTCCGTGTATTCCTCCACCTTATCGATGCATTCAAGTACGTCGTCGATATAAACCCGCACATCTTTTTTCACAGAATCACCACCTGCTCTTTGAGAATTTTATCCCTGATAGATGGCTTGATAGCGCAATACTCTACTAAGTCTACTTTTCTCCCAAGCCCATCTTCAAGCTCCAGTTTAATTCCGATAAAGTCCAGCAGGCTGATATTCTTTTCAATCTCTACCAGTATGTCGATGTCACTATCTTCTTTCATCTCTCCCCTCACCAGGGATCCGAAGAGCGATGCTTTCTTGATTCCGTGGGTTTTGAGGGTCTTTATGATTTGTTGCTTTATTTCTTCAACTTGCTGCATTATGTTGCCCCTTCGATCATCTTTACCTACTCATGCCCCCCGATCCTCTCGATTTGCTTTTGAATCGACTCATCGTGTGCGATCGCATCGTGGACGCTCTCGATTGTTTCAACATATCCCTTTTCCATCTTCTCACTAACCCTTTGAGAATTTTAATCCCAGAAATATTAGTACAATCCCGGATATTACCAAACCAAGTTTTTGAAGAAATGTTAGGGTTTCACCAGTAAACCATGTACCTACAAATAGACCGACCCCAAGAAGTACCGCCATTCCACTTCCACTGATTATAGGATTGTTGTTCGGCATTTCTGTTTCTCTACATTGTATCCAAATAGGAAATCAAGCTCGATCTCCTGTTCTTATTTCTTTGTCATACTCAATTAAATATTTTATTTCTTCGTGATCTAAACCATATATTTCTCCAATCAACTTGTCATCCATGCCAGAATCTATCAATTTTTCCAGTGTTTGGATCTTATACATCGTCTCCATCATCGCCATACCTCCATGCTACACCTACACAAACATTCTACTTAAGATATTGGCACGACATAAAAACGGTGCTGGTGGGAGCCCACCCCCCTCCCACACCTACGCACCGACCACTATCTCCCCGCCCTTCGCGCCTGCGCAGACCTCTGGCTCGTAGTACGAGTACGCCCGGCTGTCAGGCACGATCGCCTTTACCGGGAAGAGCGCCCGCATCTTCATCTCAAACGAGAGTTCTGCCCCTCGCGGCAGGTCGAGCACGTAGATGATAACCTTCCTGCCCGCGATCTCGTAGCGCGTGATCGTGCCGTCCGAAACGAGCGCATCAAGACTTGTCCCGACCGGTGTAAACCCTGTGGGCACTGCAACATCCACGATCATCATGCCGGTTGCATCTGCTGCTCCGGTGTACGTAACCAGCGTCTGCACGGTGATCACATCATCGACAGCAACATTGGTAGCATTGTATGTGACATTCAGTTGCAGGTCAGAAACCGGCGCAATCTCTGGAAGTATCACGTTAAACCGCTTTACCATCTGATATCCGACCTCTCCGGTTCCGGTAAGCACAAGTTCCACCTCTTTTGTGCCGTCAGGTACTCGGGCGGTCTGGAGCACATCGAAGTTCCCGGCATCGATCCCGATCTCCTTGACAATGCTTCCGTCGGCTGATACCGTCACGGTGGCGTCGATGTCCCTGCCTTTGGTTGCTGCCGCGGTCATCAGTGCCTTAAGCGCCATAACCGTGTCCTGCGTCGAAGAGAATCCGCCAAGCGAGTTTCTCTGCGCCGAGATCCACTTGACAGCGTCGTTTGCAAGCGGATGCTTCGCATCGATCAAGGCAAGCGCCGCGTACGAGGTGATCTCGACGTTCCTGCTCGAAGGCGGATGACCGTACTCGAACGGATAAAGGTCTCCGTCAGAATCCCCTACCAGATATGCGTCTGGTCCCCAGTAGACACCGTTCTCATCCTCATTCTTAAGAGCGATCAGTTTTTCAAGAGCGGTATCAGCATACGGACTTCCAAGTTTCAAAAGCGCGACAGATGCGATCGCAAGCGGGTATGGGTCGGTCTGCGCCTCAAGGTTCGCTTCGAGGTACGCCTGCGCTTCCTCGAGGACAGCCGGATCCGCACTCCCATAATCAGCGAGTGCGATCGCAACGAAACCAGTGAGCGCATATCTCCCCTCCATCCCGCCGATCATCTCCTGATGGCAGACGAAACCGATCGATTCCCATGAACCGTCTGTGCTCTGGTGCTCACAGATCCAGTCGGAAGCATCTGCGAGAACCGAGTCATCGATCGATGTCACGGCACGTGCGCTTGCAAACGAGTCGAGGACAAACGCAGTGAGCCAGAGACTGCCGCCCTCGCGTCCGCCCTCGCCGAATGCTGAGAACGAGCCGTCGTTGTGCCTGAATGTGAGCTGGCGCTGGTAGCCGGTTATGATGAAGAGTTCTGCTTTTGCCTGGACCTCGGGGTTGGTCTGGTCGGTCGCCTTGAGGTAGCGCAGAACCTCGACGTCTGGTGCAAACATGATCATATTCTGCTCACCGCAGCCAAACGGCATGTTTAGGAGGCTATCCAAACCGTTTATCGTCTGCGCAACTATACTTGGCGTGAAACTTACCAGAACAACCCCTGAATCATCAACGATTCCCGGAGGAAGCGTGGCATCGAGCGTGATGCTGCCTGTACCTGCATCCAGACCTGCATCCAGGTTTCCGTTCTCAACGATCTCTTGTCTTGTCCCCTCTGCCTCGACGATGATCTCTTTTCTCACGGCATCAGCCGTAGCTTTCGTCTGTGCTGCAATCTCGATCGTATGGGTGCCAATCTCAGTCGGCGTGATCGTGAAACTTGCGTCTCCGACGCTGTTTGCGCCGACCGGCACGGTTACCACCTCATCGCCGATGATCTCGAACCAGTCACCTGTTGAGAGCGTCAGTTTGACATCCTGCTGCATATCGAGGTAGTTATAGACCTGCACCCGGACCGGGAAGACCTCTCCGCGGGTCACAGAGTACGGCAGGTCAGGTTCGAGGAAGAACTCCTGGAATACTGTGAGGCTGCCCTCTGATATCCCGATCCCGTCCTCGGATGTCGAGACCGCGTGAAGTCGCCACGTCGTGATGCTATCAGGCGCGGTGAGATCGATCTGTGCGCGTCCTTGGTCGTCGGTGAGGAGGTCCGGCATCCAGAACCATGTCTCAGGGAAGAACTGGCGCACACGCTCGACCGTTGCAAGTTCATCATCTGCTTCCGCTTCCCCGGAGAGTGCCGCGGTTGGCATGGCTGCCGGCGCAGGCATCGCTTCCGCCTCTGCTTCCTCGACCATCATGTCCATCGCAACCACATCCCCGCCTGCGACACCTTTCCACATATCCCGCGCCTCCGGAACCGGCGTCTTCGGGATCTCGAAGGATGGCGATGCGAGCACCTGCATTCCGGCATCGTCCAGAATATCGTACGTTCCTACCAATCTGTTTTCATAATAGCCCCCGTACTCCGGATGAATCTCGATCTGTGGAGTCATAAATCGCTTCTCCAGTTCATCAAAGACCTGTTTGAGATTGAGCCTGCCGGCACTCAGGGCATAGACCGATTCGTCAACGATCGCAACGCCGATCATCGATCCCACCCTCGCGTCAAAGTTCACGCGCACAGCATCTCCTGGAGCAACGGTATCACTGTCAAACTCGCTCGTTAGATCGACGCTCGTCTCGAAACGAACCTTAAACGGCAGAACATCGGCAGAGACTTCGCTATTCGGATTGATCATGTACGCCACGATCTTTGCAGCCGGGCTCATCTGCGGCGTGGCCTGAACCGCAATCTCGGACCTCTCGCTCGTGCCCGAGTACACGGTTCTTCCGTTTGCGAATATATCATAGAATACCGTGCCCGGATTGGTCGAGTGCACGGCGAAGGTTATCGTATCTCCGACATTGGGCACGCCATCGCTCGTCTGCACGATATGGATAAAGCTTGCGCCCGGCGAGTACGCAGCATCGAGATTCACGCTCCGGCGCACGACATCGCCAGTGTCGCTTGTGTCGCGGCACGTCGCCTCGATGTAAGCGCCTGTGCAATTATCCGGGATCGTGTACGATAGGATTGCGATCCCGTTTTCGGTCGAGACGGTATCGTCTCTCACGGTTTCGGTGTAACCGGGTTCATGAAGCACTGCCGTGATCAGAACATCCGTGTCGATCGCGTTTCCGTCAGGATCTTCTGTTACGACCAGCACATCAAATGAAAGTCCCGGCTTTACGGTGCTCGATTCAGGGATCAACTGGAGAATCGTGTCTGATTCCACGATCTTTAAGAGTTCTGTCGTGGTTTCGGTGTGATTTCCGGTATCCGTGACCGAGATGTTTAGCATGAGACTCCCCTGCCCGCCTGCGCCATAAGTCCCTGCGATCCATCCGACTGCGGGCAGTTCGAACTCGGCAGAGCCGTTCTCGAGAATTGCGCTGTACGTGGCATAAGTCTCCCACGTTCCGGTGTACTTGACCGCCTCGATCTCGACAGAACCATCGACTGACTTACCAAAGAAGTAGTTTGCAGAAACTGTGCCTGCGATTTGGTCAGAGACGAGGAACCAGTCCTTCCCGATCGCAGTCTCGATCTCAAACTTCGGGAGCACGTAGCGCTCGACCTCGATATCCACCACAGACTTTGATTCGCCTGCCTCTGCCTTGATCTTCCACGTACCGAGATTCGGCTCGGCAGATAGCGGCAGGTCGAACGTGGCTACGCCGAAACCGTTCGTTTCGAGCGTCTCCCGAAAGACCTTGATCCCGTTAGCGTCCGCAATTTCCAGTTCGACAGAATCTTCAACCGGCTTTAGATTGTTGCTTAAAAGGAGGATTCTTCCGTGTACCGTCTGTCCTGGCTTGTAGATCGGCTTATCAGTCTCGATAAAGATCGGATTGCTCTTTGAGATGCGTACCGTTGCAGTGTATTCCTCGTCGGTCCCGACCGGCTCTGCAATCAAGGAGTATGTACCCCCCTCGACCTGTGGAGTCTCGAATCTTGCGACCGAGTGCCCGGACTTGCCTGTCGATGCGCGGACGAGAGGAGTTCTATTGTTGTCGCTGTCTGAAAGCGTGTACGTAACGCACCGCTCTACTGGCTCGTGCGCATCCCCAAACGCAGACATGCTGATCGAACTCTCGCTCCCGACAAAGAGCGTCTTTGGCACAAGGATCAGGTAATCGGCATCCGTGCCGGTTACGTCTTCGCCGCACGGTATGATCTCTATTGGTGCGGACGAGTCTGGTTGCGTGGGGTCAGTCTCGATACAGCCGGATGCGGCAAGCACTGCGATGCAGAGCAGGATATGGAAGATGTGGAAGAGTGTGGTTCGTTTCATGGTCAGTCACCTCAGGAATTGGACGTTAATTAGATATTATTGCAGGATAATCGGATATATACTTTGCTTAAACTTCAAAATGAGTCGTAGTTATCGGATATGGGACGAACCCTCGGCAGATAACAAATTCACAACGACACCATCTGAAAATATATCGATTTTATAGATTATCGATTCGTGACATTCGTTTATTCGCGCTATTCGTGATAAATCACGAATGCATACGAATTGCACGAATTGCACGAATTTTACCGTCGCAAAATCCAGCGATTTCCTTAAAAAATTCGATTGTACCGTTCAAAAGATCGATCCCCACAATTGCGACGTGACCACCCTTATGCCAGAAAAACCTTTTATACGCACACACATAATTCATCACGTAGTAAACGTAAAGAAAGGAGATGATTAATAATGCAAATGGCACCCCAGATGGGGTATGATCGTGCAATAACCGTATTTAGCCCGGACGGGAGACTTTTTCAGGTAGAATATGCAAGGGAGGCAGTGAAGCGGGGCACAACTGCGATAGGTATTAAAACAAATGACGGTGTTGTGCTGCTGGTTGATAAGCGGATTGCGAGCCATTTACTGGTGTCTGAATCGATCGAAAAGATTTTCCAGATCGACCAGCATATCGGTGCAGCGACATCAGGACTGGTTGCGGATGCGCGTGCACTGATCGATCGTGCGCGTGTCGAGTCGCAGGTTAACAGGGTGTATTACGACGAGCCGATCGGGATAGAGGTCCTTGCAAAGAAAATCTGCGACCACAAGCAGACGTACACCCAGTTTGGCGGCGTGCGCCCTTACGGAACCGCTCTTTTGATTGCGGGCGTGGATGATCACCGTACAAGGTTATTCGAGACTGATCCGAGCGGTGCGCTGCTCGAATACAAGGCGACCGCCATCGGTGCTGGCAGATCAAAGGTTATGGAGATCTTCGAGCGTGAGTATACTGAAGACCTTGATATAAAAGGTGCAATCCGCCTTGGACTGAGAGCACTGTATCAGGTCTCGGATACCACATTCGATGTGAGCACGATCGAGGTCGGGCTTGTAGATCTCACGGATCGGCAGTTCAAGAAACTCGAAGAGGATGAGCTTTCCGGATATGTCGATGAGATCATTGAGGAGTTTAAGGAGACTGAAGCGAAGGACGAGGGCGATAGCGGGGATGATAGTGAGTAGCCATGGTTACGCTTGATAACGCGATAACGGCACGGTTGAAACGTGGTGACAAGCACTTTGAGGTGATGGTCGATCCCGAACTTGCACTGTTGCTTCGCAAGGGCGAGGATGTGGATATAGCTGCCATGCTTGCTGTTGAGGATGTCTTTGAGAATGCAAGCCGCGGCGATCACCCGAGTAAGGAGAGTGTGGAGGGGACATTCGAGACGACCGACATCTTCGTGATCGCCGAGCATATCGTGAAGCATGGAGAACTGCATCTCACAAAGGAGCAGCGGAAGCAGATCATCGAGGACAAGCGCAAGCAGGTGGTAAGCATCATTGCACAGGGCGCGTTTAATCCGCAGACGAAGGCACCGCACCCGGTCTCGAGGATTGAGAAGGCGATGGAGGAGGCTGGTATCCATATCGATCCGATGAAGGGCATCGATGAACTGGTCAACAAGACGATGGATGCGATACGTCCGATCATCCCGATCAGGTTCGATACCGTTGAGGTCGCTGTCAGGATTCCGGCAGATTACGCTGCAAAATCGTATGGAGATGTCATGGGTTTTGGCGAACTGGTAAAAGAGGAGTGGCAGGCTGACGGGTCGTGGATCGGCGTTGTTAAGATTCCTGCAGGCATCCAACTTGATTTTTACGGTCTTGTGAACCGCCTAACAAAGGGCGGCGCGGAAATCAAACTTTTGAAATGAAAAAGGTAATGATATGGAAAGAAATATTGCGATTCCAGGGGACGTGGTGTCTGACAACGTAAAGATGTCGGGCAGCGGCACGTACGTGCATGGTGACGAGGTGCGTGCCTCGGTCTACGGACTCCTGAATATAGGAGAACGGTATATCAGTGTGATCCCGCTCGCAGGCAAGTACATTCCACATGCCAGCGACCGGGTGATAGGGATTATCACAGAGGTTGTATATTCAAACTGGATCGTTGACATCAACTCGCCTTACGATGGATTGCTGCACATATCCCAGTATCCGCGACGGATTGATTCCGAAAACATGAGCAGATATCTCAAGGTCGGGGACTGTATATTAACGATGGTCGCGTCTGTGGATGCTGGCATGAAAGTAGAACTCACGCTTCGGGAGAAGGAACTCAGGGTTCTTTCCGATGGGCGCATCGTTACGATCAATCCGACAAAGATGCCGCGGGTGATCGGTCGTAACGGCTCGATGATCCGACTGTTAAAGAGCGAGATAGGATGTAACATGTTTGTCGGGCAGAACGGGCGGATATGGATCAACGGAAGCGATGATTGCATCGATCTGGCAATCCAGACGGTCAGATATATCGAAGACAATGCACACACACCCGGACTGACCGAGCGTGTGCAGGCATTCTTAAAAGCAAAGGAGAAGACGAGGCATGGCAAAGTACATGAAAGTCGAAATGATGAGGAATAATAATGAGTGAAAAACCAGAACATTTTATTGTAGATGGAAAGCGGCTCGATGGACGGAGTGTCGACGAGCTGCGACCGATCAAAATCGAACTCAGTCCGCTTGACCGGGCTGATGGGTCCTGCTACCTTGAATGGGGGCGTAATAAGATCATGGCTGCGGTGTATGGTCCAAGAGAGCTCCATCCGAGACACAGGCAGAATATGACCAAAGCGGTCGTGCAGTACAGGTACAACATGGCTGCATTCTCAGTGGATGACCGGATAAGACCCGGTCATAGCAGAAGAAGCATAGAGATCTCGAAGGTGGGCAGGGACGCATTCGAATACGTGGTATTCACAAAGTTTTTCCCGAAGACCGCGGTCGATATATTCGTAGAGGTGTTGCAGGCAGATGCCGGTACCAGAACTGCGGGCATCAATGCAGCATCACTGGCGCTTGCGGATGCCGGCATCCCGATGAGAGGTCTTGTCAGTGCGTGTGCTGTTGGGAAGGTGGACGGCGAGATCGTGCTCGATCTGATGAAGGAGGAGGATAACTTCGGAGAGGCGGATGTGCCGATCGCCATGACTGCTGGCGGGAAGATCACGCATCTCCAGATGGACGGAAACCTGACAAAAGAGGAGTTTTACGAGGCACTCAAACTGGCTAAAATCGGATGCGATAAGGTATACAAGTTACAGCGTCAGGCACTTATAGAGAAGTACAGCGGGGAATATTCCGAGAATGAGGAAGGCGCCACGACCCAAGCACGGATAGGTGATGCAGATGAGTGACGATGTGATGGCAGAGATCCACCGTGATTACCTCTTCAATCTGATACTCAAGGGTGAGCGGGATGATGGGCGTGCGTTCGATGAATTTCGGGACATATCCATCGAGACCGGTGTCGCAGGGATGGCAGAGGGTTCTGCTCTTGTGAAGCTTGGGGATACGCAGATCTTAGTCGGCATAAAGATCCAGCCGGGTGAGCCGTTTCCTGACACGCCGGACGTGGGCGTGATCATCACCAATACCGAACTGATCCCGATGGCATCTCCCGAATACGAGTCAGGTCCTCCGAGAGAAGGTGCGATAGAGATTGCAAGAGTCGTGGATCGCGGTATCCGGGAGTCGAAAGCGATCGATCTCGAAAAACTCTGCATGGTCAAAGGCGAGAAGGTCTGGATCATATTCATCGACATACATGTGCTGAATAACGGTGGCAACATCATCGATGCGGCATCCATTGGCAGCATCGCAGCACTGCTCAGCACAACACTGCCCGCGGAAAGATATGGTCTCGGGGAGGATTCTCCGCTTCCGGTGAGGGATATTCCTGTTGCGGTCACTGCAGTTGAATTTGGCGGGGAACTGCTTCTTGATCCATCGCTTGAGGAAGGGAAGCTGGCAGGAACCGTGTACACAGTCATCACCAACTCCGATGGCAGCATCTCCGGGATGCAGAAGAGTGGCATAGAGCCGCTCACCATCGATCAGGTCATGAGAGTGGTCGATATGGCAGGGACTGCGGCAGCCAAGATACGGGAAAAATTCTTAGAGGTTTGAATAAATGGTAAAACACGATTTTTTACAAAAAAATCGAGTAAAAATGTCCGACATTCCGCTCCGCTTCAGTCGGACTTATGGAGGTCTGAATAAATGGTAAAACATACTAAAGGATGGAAAACGAGGTCCGCAGGCAGATTCGGTGTGCGGTATGGCAGGAACATCAGAAAGCGCGTCGCGGATATCGAAGAGAAGATGCATGAAAAGCATAAATGCACCCAGTGCGGTTTTTCGTCTGTGCGCCGCATCGGCACCGGAATCTGGAAGTGCAAAAAATGCGGGCACACATTCGCAGGCGGCACGTATCTTCCGACCACGTCGATCGGGAAGACCGTTTCACGGTCTGTGAAGCGTGCTATCGAGCAGAGAGCGCGAGATGCGGCGATGGAGGTCTGATGGGCTACCGGTGCGTCAACTGCAAGCAGCCTGTTGAGATCGACTATGAATACCGCGGTGTCCGGTGCCCATACTGCGGGCACCGCATCCTTGTGAAGGAACGACCTGTGCATATCAAGCGGGTTTCTGCCGAGTAATTTTTTAAAAAAATTAAGCGAAAAGGAGAATGGACCGAGCAGAGTTCAGTTTCGATTTTGGCGAGGGTGCGTCCACGATATACCATGCGCTGCTGCCAGAGACCTGGGAAGCGTTTCCGAGGAGCCGGGCAGCGCTGTCAGTGGATGGCGGAATGTTGCATCTCATCGTGGATGCTGAGGATATCGCTGCTCTGCGTGCCGCACTGAACACATGGCTCAGGCTGATCAAGGTTGCGTGCGAGATGGCAGAAATCCGGCACGGTCTGGAAATCAAGTGATTTGTCACCGCGGTCTGCGAAGCAGCGCCGAATGCCGAGCGCAGAGGATCGATTTAAAAACTCTGTGCTCTCCGTGTTCTCTGTGGTTAAATCCGGTGACTTTTACCGCTTGTGTGGGATCGATTTGACCACAACAGAAAAAGCGACATTGTCAGAAATTCGAACCGTAGATGAGGAAGATGAAGATGGGTTCAATGAAAGCTTACCACGCTCTTAAAAAAGCAGGGATCGATTTCGTGACGAGCGTTCCCTGCATCAATTTAGGAGGTCTGCTCGATCTGCTCGAATCCGATCCCGAGATTGTGCATATTCCGGTAACAAGAGAAGAAGAGGGGGTCGGGATATGTGCTGGCGCATACCTTGGAGGCGCGAACCCTGCGATCGTTATGCAGAACTCGGGTCTCGGAAACAGCATCAATGCGCTCGCATCGTTAAGTCTGCTATACCGGATGCCTTTGCTCATGGTCCTCAGCCACAGGGGCGATCTCGGCGAGCAGATATCAGCGCAGGTGCCGATGGGGCAGTTAACGCCCGGACTGCTCGATAATCTTGGAATACCATGGTACTCGCCCACTCCTTCGGAGGTTGGCATGGTAATTCCGGGCGCATGGATGCTTGCAAAGACAGCAGGGCTGCCTGTCGCGATTTTACTTGGCGAATCGTTCTGGGTTTGAGACTCTTGATGCTGATTTTATCGTGAATGCCACGTTTGGACAGATGGCACGAATCGCGTAAATCGGCGAAAAATTGTAATGATCCGTTGGATGCACAACAACGCGACTGACATAAATGGCATCGTTAGGAAATAAAACCACAGGGGGCACAGAGGGACACGGAGGATCGATTTAAAAACTCTGTGCTCTCTGTGGTTAAATCCGGCGGCTTTTACCCTTGTGTGGGATCGATTTGACTACAACAAAATCGGCGAAAAACACTCTGATTTTCAGACAGTGTCCCTACACTTCACCTGTGGAGACCTACCCAACCACGATTCCATTATCAGTGATCTGATAACCCGCCGACTCCTGCCTGAGTCCGGCCATCGCCTCGATGGTGATCGTCTCGGAATCGAGGTAAATGATGTTATCCACACTCGCTTTCAGCATCGTCTCGATCTCGGTCTCTGCTGTACCCTCTGTGTATGTGATGATGCCGGTTCCGCCTGCCATCTTGATCCGCATGATATAGGACTTGAGCACCCTGATGACCAGGATCGGCGAGTTAAACGCAAATAGCGTGGTCGATGAGTCCAGGATCGACCTGAACGCTCTCGTCTGCTGGTAGATATCCTGCAACTGCTGGATGACCTTGCTTGCGATGTCGGTCGGATTCTGGGGCGAGGATATCATCATGTTCTTGGTCTCTTTCTGCATAGCGCCGACCGAGCCTGATGCCGTATCGATCACATACAACTTCTTATCCTGGATATAGTCATGGATGAACCAGTCAAAAACCATCATCTGCTGTTCGAGCTGGGACTGGATATAATCAGTCATCAGATACGAGCAGAGATCGCCATCTGCTACCGCCTGACGCAGAAACTGGTAGCAGAATATGGACTTTCCAGTCTTTGGCGGACCATAGACAAGAGTCATCGTATTCTCTGGCAGTCCGCCGGTAAGTTCATCAAGTCCAGCGATCCCGGACGCTATTTTTGGAATCATATCTCGTATATTAAGCTGAAAAGAGTATCCAGGGCCTCACTAAGCCCTTTTCCATCTGTTGCCGAGACCGGAACGATAGGCACACCTTCCCAGAGAGCCATCTTCTTCTTGATCTCATCAGGCGACAAAGCATTCGGAAGGTCCTGCTTGTTGGCGATGATCACCTTTGGTATCGCCTCTGTGCGACACATCCTGATCATCTCCTTTGCCCGCACAAACGTCTCTGGCTTCGTCGAGTCGATCACGATAAAGGTGCCAATCGCCTCCCTCCCGAGCGGTTCAAGCAGGAGATCGAAACGCTCCTGACCCGGAGTTCCGAATACGTCGGCAGAGAATCCCTTGTAGTCGAGATGCCCGATATCAAGCCCGACAGTCGTTGGGAATAGTTCAAAGGTCTGCCGCTCCACTGAAACGGTATCCGGAGCGATCGCATGGGCAAATGTCGTCTTTCCGGCGTTATACGGTCCTGTCACCAGCAGTTTCGGGATGAAGACACGGACCCCACCCGGCTCCAGAACCTCGAAGAATATCTTCGTCCCTGACGCCTCGATCCAGTTCGATTTCGTGATCGCGAATACCTGCCGGTAGACCACCTTCTCTTCGACGCTGAAGAGTTTGACCTCGCAGTCAACGAGCTGGGACAGTCTTCCAAGCATCACTTTTTCGTAGTTCCATCTCGTGAAGAGATAGATCATGTTCACATCGTTTGATCGTGCCACCTCGTTTAACCCTTCGATCATATCGAATGTCTGGTCCACACCGATGGAATCGAGAAGCGTTGAAACATCCTCGATAACAGCGGTTCCCCCAGCGATGTCAGCGATAGCTTCTGCGACCACCTTCTCGCTATCTTTAAAGTCATCGATCTCGTATTTGCCGATCGCTGGCATCCCCATCATCGAGGAGATGGAATCGACAAAGAATGTCTGACCCGAGTCGAGAGCTGACCGTAGATCCCAGCCGTACCTGTGGAATACGTGCTCGATCTCGACCGGTGTTCTCGTGTTCGTGTATATGAAACTGACGTCCCCATCGTTTCTCATGCGCTCCGCGATGATCTGGCATCCGAAGACCTCGGATGCGACGCCCGGCATCGCGGTAAACAGCATCGATGTGCCAGCAGGCATGCCGCCGCCGAGCATCTCATCGAGCATCGGGATGTATGTCCTGCGTCTGCCCTCGATCTCTGCCGCCATGTTTAGACCTCTTCGAGGATCTCCTGCACCTGTTTTGCTCTCGCTTCGATCTCCATCATGATCAGCCCGAGTTGCGCGCCGGAGTCTGCCAGTGCGATTAGAATCGCCTTCTCGCCAGCTGGCTGGAGCAGTATCGTGCCCTGCTCGGTCTTTACGTGGATATCGCTCACCCCGCCGGTCCCCATCTGGGTACTTGCAGTCTCGGCACTCGCCATGATCGTGGAGCAGAGCGCGGCAACGATCCGCTCGTTCATCTCAGGCGGCATGAGGGCTGTGATCAGCAATCCCTCCTTGGAGACGATGCCAGCCGCCTTGATCTGTCCGACTTCCCCGAATCTGGCAAGGACCGTGTCCAGTTTATCTTTCTTGGTCTCAGGCATTTTGCTCACCTACTCGGTTATCACTCATCACTCGATCATCTCAAAGGTTACTATGCAGTCCCCGAGTTCTGCTGTTTCGTTGGTTATCCGTATCTGGAATTCCTCGCCAAAGACCTTCCTGGCTGCCGATGCTGCATAAAATCCGGGAGGGCAGAGAATGCACGAAGTAATTCCCTTCTCGCGCAGATATTTGAGCGCGAGCGTGTTGATGCAGTTTTTTACGCGGCATCGAACCTTCTTTCCATCGGTATCCGGAATACAGTGAATCTCATCCGCAACCTCGAGTCCGACAAGCATCTTTGCAAGATCCTCCATGAACTCGGGGATCGGTTTTCCGGGTTTAAACTCAATTCCAAACTCCTTTTCGGTAGCAGTGATCAGATCGACGCCAACGAGCGGCACCATCGTGGTCTGCAGGATCGACGCACCCCCTCCAAGCGTCTCCTTCAAACCCCGTTCGAATGCATAGGAGATTGCGTTGTAGACGACATAATCGACCTTCTCTTTACGCCATTCTTCGGTCATGATTCCACATCCTCTGTCATCACACACTCTGTTATCTTACACTCCTTTCCTGGATTTAATTTCGCATAACCTTCTCCGCTGGTGCCCTTCACAACATCGATGGCACCCCTCACAATTCCAGGTACCGGGCAGACCGTGGTCTTGAATACGAATCCCTCAACCTTCTTCGGACAGACGTTACATTCCTTGATCGCAAGCGTAACCATGCCATCGTCCTCGACGATCTCGTACTTGCCTCCGAACTCGAGTTCATCTGCTATTATCTCGATCAACTCCTTTACTGGAGTGTCCCTGGTAACCACACCCTTCTCAAGGAGTAGTTTGCCGATCTGGGTGCCGATGTATGACGTGAAGAGATTGGTCTGTTCCTGACTCGATTTTCCGAACAGTTCTCCGATCGCGGCTCCCAGGCCCATGAATGTGCGGTGCAGATACTCGATCTTGTTATCCATCGAATCCTCCTTGTATCTGGTTCGTGGTTGAACTGACAGATACATAAGCTTTTACCAATCAGGGGCAAACATCTGCGACCACGATACAGGTGTATGCAGGGCAGTAGCCCTTTGATAGCCCTTTCCTGAGATCGCAGGATATTACGCTGCATCGCAAGCAGTTCGCCACACCCCGTCTTCCGGCACATTCGTAGATCGGGCATTCGCACCCTGCCACCTCTACAATTAGAGGTTGTGATCTCTCACACCCCTGGCACCTGCCAGACTCCTTTGACAGGCAGACATAACATGCCAGCCCACATGCTCCGATCTCGGATTTTCCGGTCACACCACCACCCCCTCTCTGACCAGTTCGTCTTCCGGCGCAATCACGAATACGCAAGCGTCCGCACCTTCCGCGATGCATTCGGTCTCAACGCACTCGATATCCTCTCTTTCCATAAGTGCTCTCATGAATCCTGCAAGGATTCCGCATGAGTAATAGCACGCCTTTGAGACGTCACCATGCCGCTTCCCTGCCCACCCCTCGAATGCATCCCTGCACGTGACTGTGGCTCTCGCAGACTCGTAATCGATCTCCTTGACCCTAAAATCCCCGAATCCAAGCTGTGCATAAGCATCCACGCAATCCCTAAAACCCCTGTCCGATCGGGTGATGCTGCCGGACTTCACTGCTCCGCGGACGTAAGAGGTGCCGCCCTCGATTGCGGCATTGTAGTAGACTGTGCCTGTCACGGGACCGATCAGTTGTTCGACCGCCTTTCTGATCCCGTAAAACCCGTGCTCGATGTCAGTGAGGCATGTCCGGGACCCTTCGACGCAGATCCAGCCCCTGCTCCTGAATCTGATAAGATCGCATGATATTGCCATCGTTTCAATGATTTGCTTCCTGTCGTAATTAAGGTTTGGGACTTTTGGTATGGGACTCTTTGGTTCCTTCTGGTCGGTTGAAAAATAAGACACCAACCCGGCAACACATGCACGGTTAGATTGGTGGAATCTGCACTGTCTAAAAATCCGAATGTTTTATCACCGCTGAGAACGAGAGCGGGCGCAGAGTTTTAAGACTGATCCGATCAACCAGGGTCTGGATGCAGCCAGCGCTGAATCCTAAATAGGATATTCCGCAACCAGCTCGTGATAATCATCGAACCAGTAGGCGCCCGGATTGCGCTTGAAGACCATGAAACTCCCGACCTGCTCCGGATCAGGCGATTGGTGATACCTGAAAAAGATGTGTTCGTCTGTCATTCCCACGATCTCGATCTTTCCGGTCGAATGTGACATGATCAGTCTGGCACGCTTGGCAAGACCTGAACAGTCCTTAAGTGATCGCTGGAAGATCTGGTACGCCTCCTCGACCGGAATGGCAAATGTCTTGTTGCCTGATGTCGGACGGCACTGGAAGACATAGTACGGGATTGCGCCGATGAAAGACAGTTTCTTAAACAGCGTGGACAAGGTTTTGGAATCGTCGTTGACCCCGCGTATCATCGGTGTTTGGTTGGCGATGATGGCGCCTGCCTTGATGAGGGTGTGAACCGCCTTGGTAGACACATCTGTGAGTTCTCTTGGATGGTTGAACTGCGTCATTATGTAGATCTTCTTCAGAGCGGTGCTGTACCGCTCTATCATCTCTGGCAGCGACGGGTCATCGAGGATCCTGTACGGGTTGAAAGCCAGCATCTTGGTGCCGATACGGATAACATGGACATGCTCGATCTCTTGAAGTTGTCTTACCAGTTCTTCCAGCCGTCTTGTGGACAACATCAGCGGATCGCCGCCAGTGACGAGGATGTTGGTCAGTTCCTCGTGCTCACGGATGTACCGGATCCCCTCGGTCACGTCACGGGTAACCTCATCAAGACCATCTATAAAAAGCCGTTTCCTGAAACAGAACCTGCAATAGCCACCGCATGTGTCGGTGACGAGAAGAACTGCAGTGGATCCGTATTTATGCTGCAGACCGTGAACCATGGTGTATGCGCTTTCATTGGAAGCATCCAGCCGCCCCCATTCATCGAGTTCGCCTATGTTTGGTAGTATAATGCGTCTTATCGGATCTTCGGGATCGTTCCAGTCTATCAATGACAGGTAATACTCGTTTGCGCGGAAAGCAAATTTTTCGGTGACATTTTTAAGTACAACTCGCTCCTCCTCGCTAAGTTCGGGTATTTGATCAAGTTTTGTAAGGTATTTTGGAGTCTTCATTCTCTCATTCCTTGCTTTTTGAAGGCACAATGCATCAGAAAGATTATACTTTTTACGTAAACAGCGGTACTTATAAGTTTTTACCATTCTCCTACTCACAAGATGCGTCCGACGCCGCGCAGGAGGCGCCATGGAACAATCGAATCAATCTGAATAGGGTTGTTGTGACGACTCCTCATCTTCGCGGACGATAACTATTGGCTACAGCTACCGATGCGCAAAATAAGCAACAACTCGCCCGGCATCAACGCTATCGATTCGCACGAATCCGAACCGCTCGAATTGAACGATATTTCCCTGTTCAGCAACGATTCCGGTCTCGCCAATACCCTCATACGTCTTGTCAGGCGCACGCACCACCACCGGGACGTGTTCATCCGGCACCCAGTGGAGGATCTGGTACCGCGGCTTCTCGCAGGTCGCGCACCACTTCTCGTAGGTGCCGCCGATGCATCTTGCTACCAGCGGTTCGGTGCTCACGATCTCGACATCGTATAGGTTCTTGAGCCGTAGTTTATCGCCTGCTTCGATGCCATCGATGTCTGTTCTGCAGACGGAAAGGGTGGAACTGGCAGGAATCTTTCGAAGATCGTCCCGCTCGGGATGGCATTTCGGTGTTGCGATCATCTTCGGAGCGTCCAGAATCTCCATCTTCACAGGTTCCCAGACAAAGAAATACCGGTTCGCTGCCGGATCAACGATCTTGCGGTTGATGGCGTAGAGATTGTCGAGACTTAAACTGATATCGGTCTCAGCGATGCCGAGATCGATCATGAATCTCCGGATAGCAACTGCGGTGATGCCGCGTCTTCGAAGCGCCCGGAGCGTCGGAACGCGCGGATCGTCCCATCCGCTGTATGTCCCGTCTGCAATCGCTTCTGAAATTGCGCTCGTGCTGAATCTTCCGAATTCGTGGATCTTCATCCTGCCCCAGTGCAGGGTCTTTGGGTACTGCCAGCCCAGATAATCGTAGACGTAGCGCTGCCTTTGCTCGCTGTCCATCAGGTCCTTGCCGCGTATGATGTGGGTGATCCCGAGAACGTGATCCTCGATTGCGGATTCGAAATCGAGCAGGGGCCATACCCTGAACCGGTCGCCGATCTCGGGGCGCGGGTGCGGGGTCTCGACGATCCTGAATGCAGCCCAGTCGCGCATTGCCGGATCCTTGTGCTTGATATCGGTCTTGATGCGCAGCACCGCGCCACCCTCGGGGTATCCGCCATCAAGCATCTGCTCCCAGTGTTTAAGATTCGCGGCAACGTCTGCGTCCCGGTGGGGGCATGGCTCTTTAGCATCCTTGTATCGCTTGAATTCGTCCCTCGGACAGGTGCAGACGTAAGCCTTGCCCATGAGAATGAGTTTTTTTGCGTATTCGTAGTATTCCAAAAGGTGATCGCTTGCATACACCACCCGGTCGGGAACCGTGCCAAGATACTCGCAATCATCGAGGTACCATGTATAAGCGTCGAGCATCGGCGCCTTCGTCTTCGGGTCGGTGTCATCGAACCTGATTATGAACTCGCCGTGATACCTGTGTGCATACTCGGAGTTCACAACGATGCCGCGCACGCTGCCGATGGTGGCAGGTCCGTTCGGGTTCGGCGCAAACCGGAGCACTGCCCTACCATCGACCTCGAGATCAGGAAGACCGGTGCTTGGCTGCTTGCGCTCGTGGATCTCCTCGATGAGATCGGGTGCGATTTCCCCAAGTCTCTGCTCCCATGACTCAGGATCGCCTGTTAAGCCGGATAAAACCTCACCTACGAGAGATCCCACCTCTTTCGCATCCTTTCGCAGATCAGGATGCTCTCCGAGAACTTTGCCAAGTACCGCGCCTGCTTGTGGGGGTTTTCCATACTTCACGGCATTCTGGAGCGCATATTTCTCTATCAGTTCTCTCGTCTCATCAATTTCCATAAAATAGCCCGACTCGGATTCGAACCGAGGTGCTGGGATCCAGAGTCCCAGATGATTGACCGCTACATCATCGGGCTGCGATTCCATATAAGGGGGGGCGGTGATATAAATTCTTTGGCGCGCTGGACTTGCAGTAATGGATCGCTCTTGGCGATTCATTACAATCGGAAGAAATTAAAAAGTCTCTGTTTAGCGTATAGGGCATGGAAATGCCTCCAGCGCAAAGCTTTGCGCAGACACGAATTTCACGGATGGACGAATCACACGAATTTACCAGGCCAGTTTACGATTGCTGGGTGTATTCTCTCTTTACAATCTCTAAAGAAGCGTGTCGATCTCTTCATCAGTAAAACCCAACTGCCTCAATACCACTTTCATATACTTTGGCGAAAGTTCTCGCTTACCCATCACGACTGGAGCTCTGTACACAGCCCCCTCTATTTCCCGTTCAAATATCGCATGGCCGGTACCTCTCTGTCTGACGAATATGGCACCACCACGAGTAAGAAGCCTGGCAAACTTCTTGCTCGACATAGGTGGGATTCTTTTAGGCATTAGGCACCGGCTTCGACCTCAAAGGTTATGTTCTCAGAGTAAACCCAGTCATCCGAAGGTCGCACATACTCTACATCCTCTAAAAGGAATTCCCTGAGAATTTCCAGAGGAACCGATCGTATTTCACCCACCAGATTTCTCTCTTTCATATAAGAAGTATATTCTTCACATGCCTCCTCCAGCATCCTTTTGGCTTCCTCAATGCTTTCTCCCTGACTGGATGTATTAAGTTCCAGGCACAAAGCCACGTAATAATTGCCTGCTTTTTTAATTATTCCTGTTAGTTGCATATTATCCATCTCCATATCCTCTCTAATCAGTCTTCTGAATTACTTTGGGATCTGATTCGGATATTTTCATCACTGGCACAATTGCCACTATATTAAATAAACTTCATCGGTCATCGGTTAAGACACTTGTTGACCTACTCATTATTTTTGTGAAATAATGCCATCCAAGCATTTATATTTACACATCCCCAATCACTTGTAATCTGATATCTGAGGGGATATAGATGATAAGCGACCAATATATAATAGAAAAAGATCTTTGCACGATTTTTTCACCTGAATGGTTACGTAACGCAGCTCACGATACTGGTCTTATAAAACGAGAGCGGAAAATAGACCCAGTGATCATGTTTTGGGTCTTAGTCATGGGATTCGGCGTTCAGCTTCAGCGCACTCTTGCCAGCATGAAACGCGGTTATGAAAAAGCATCAGA
>DAOURL010000097.1 GCA_030625165.1 Methanosarcinales archaeon
GCCCAGCACGAGCCGGTAGTAATTCGATGCCGAATCGTTTTCGGCATCCCAGCTTGCGCTTGTGTTCGTGTTCGTCACCTGAACCCATGGATCGTTGCATGGATCACCGTTTGAGTCAGATACATGCCCGGTGATTACAAATGGTGATGGCATAGCCATCGCGGGCGCAACCATCGTTATGCATATCAATGTGGCAAGCATCACGCCCATCATTGTCTTCTTACCCATCATGTCATACCTCCTTTTCTTTTCGGCCCTTCACGGATTTGAACCGTGTAGGGGACATTTTGTTTCATTTCCATGCTCTTTACCTCCTTTCAATTAAAGACAAAAAGAGAGGAATATCAGATTCCTCTCTCAGTTCTTCCAAGCTCATTTCGCGGTCACCTCTACCGTATCGCTTCCTTCGAATCTTTCGCCGGTCGTCAACTCTCCTGTAACGCTCAGCGAAACCGCATCGCCGGTTGGCACATCCACCAGGTCCTGTATCCTGAACTTGACCTCAAGTGCTTGTTTGCCAGCTATGACATTACCATCTCCAAACGCGTGCGCTCCCTCGCATTCAACTGTGCTTACGTCAATATCTGCAACATCAAAGCCCTCCGGCAGTTTGATATACGCCTTGAGGATTCCGATGCTGTTCAGGTCCAGCTTCTTCAGGTCAAATGTCACGCCTGCCGGTATCTCACTGCCGCCAAACGCATAGACCTTGCCGCCACCGATCGTAAACACTGTTCCATCGGCAACCGCTGGAGATGCTCCACCCTCAGGATAGCTCCATATTAGCTCGCCTGTGAACGCATCGAGAGCGTAGGTTCCGGCATAGTCGAACCATCCTCCTTCAGTTCCCACAAAGACCTTGCCGTCTGCAACAGCAACCGAGCAGGTCCAGGCGCCGATCTCATCGGCTGTATAGGTCCCCCAGATCAGATCACCGGTAGTCGCATTGAAGCAGTACGTCTGTACATCGCTGAATCCCTTGGAGCCTCCGGTAACGTACACGTTTCCATAAGCAACCGCTGGTGTTGAGTCCGTCCTCTGGATTGTATAGTTCCACAGAATGTCACCGTTGCCCGCATCCATCGCATAGATCGCACCATAGCCGTAGAAGTCGTAGTTTGTGACGTACACAGTACCATCCACAACCGCTGGAGAGCCGCAGGCATCAAGTGGTGTTGTCTGGTGCCATATCTCTGCGCCTGTATCCGCATCAATACAGTAGACGTTCCCGCCGATATATATCCAGGTGGTGATATAGAACTTCCCGTCCTCATAAGCTGGCACACCCTGGGTATATCCGACATCCCATTGACCTGTCTGCTCCTCTGTGAATGTCCAGAGCAGTTCACCGGCCTCCTCATCGAGACAATAGTAATGACCCGCCTGCCAGTCGTTGCAGAGTACCTTGCCGTCAGCAACTACAGGACCGCCGTTTACCGGGGGTTCTCCTGTTGGATTCTCAAATGCCCATATCAGATCACCGGTTGTGGCGTTGTAGCATCCGGTCTCTATCCCGGTGGAGGTGAATACCCTGCCGTCATGGTACGCAGGTGATGACCATGATCCCCATTTAGGTTCAGGGATGCTTGTGTTCCAGAGCATTGCGCCTGTGGACTCATCGAGGCAGTACAGTACACCGTCGCCACCGCTCCATCCGGTCGGACCGCCGTAGGCAAAGACCTTACCATCAGCAACCACTGTTGACGTGCCCCCGATCGCAGATATGTCATCGCTGATCCAGAGCGTTTCGTTCGTATCAGGCGCACCTGATGGTGAGAATCCTGTGTGGACGATGTCATAATGGAACTGCGGCCAGTCTGTGGGCTTGATGATAACTGAGGTTCTTGCAAGATCATTGTTCGTCTCATCTGATTCTTCAACCTCGCTGTTCACGTCCGCAGTAGCAGAAAGCGCATGTTCACCTGTACCGGATGGCGTCCAGATGTATTCAAGTTCGGCAGTCTCGCCAACAGCAAGAGATGAAACAGTCTGATCACCCATCGGCGTTCCGTCAACCGAGAGCGATACCGTGGACGAGCCCGCATCAGCACGACCGATATTCTTCACCCCAACGCCGAGCACGTTCTCCTCGTTTGCATATCCGGGAGTCTTCAATGCAATCTTTGAGATTATGAGGTCTGGTGTTGTGGCAAGTGTCAGGTCTTCCCCGAACCCGCCGCTGTTCATATCGTTAGCGGTTATGGTGTGGTTCGTTTCGTTGGAATTGATGCCATCGGTTGTGGTGATCCTGATCGTATCGCCCACGCTCATACGCATTGAGTCGGTCAATGCACGGTAGTAGTTCGAACCGGTTGCAGTCTTCACAGTGAACTCTTCGGATGTTCCCGGATTCGTTACTGTCACGAACAGGTTCGATGCGGCATCGCCGTTGTCGTAGTTAACCATACCAGAGACAAGGAATGGCGTTGATGCTTTCTCCACCGTCACCATGACCGTCATCACATTGTTCGTCTCATCGAACTCATCGATCACGTTCTCAGGGTCCGCGGTTACAGTCAGGTTGAACGCTCCGGCTGATGTCGGCGTCCATGTGAAGTCTACGCTCTTCTCTTCGCCTATGTTGAGTGCGTCCACCGTCTTCGTGCCGATGAGCGATTCACCAAGCTTCATCGAGACGTTGAACGAGCTTGCATTCTCGCCTCCATCGTTTCTGATCGTTGCTGTGAGCGTGCCGGGCTGGTCGAGGTGCAGTATGGTCGGCTGAAGCGATGTCGGTAGGAGGTCTGGTTGTGGAATGGTAACAGTTTTCGCCATTATATTGTTCGTCTCATCAAACTCATCGATCGCATTCTCAGTATCCACGGTTACGGTCAGGTTGAACGTTCCGGGTGATGTCGGCGTCCATGTGAAGTCTACGCTCTTCTCTTCGTCTGTGTTGAGTGCATCCACGGTCTTCGTGTCGATGAGCGCTTCACCAAGCTTCAGCGAGACGTTGAACGAGCTTGCATTCCCTCCTCCGTCGTTTCTGATCGTTGCTGTGAGCGTGCCGGGCTGGTCGAGGGGTAGTGTGGTCGGCTGAAGCGATGTCGCGATGAGGTCAGGTTTTGTGGTGGGGTACTGGTAATGGAAACCGTGAAATCTTCCATTCTGTACTCCGTATATCAGGTACCATGTTTCGTCTTTGTAGAACACGTCTGGTGTTGGCATATCGCCAAGAAAATGGAGTAATCCTGATATGATTGCAGGGTCTGATTCCCATGCTGAACCTGTCCACCTGAAACCGTGAATTCCAGGCCAACCGTATTTTAATGTCAGTCCAGATATCAGATACCAGGTCCCGTCCTTGTTAAGTACCGTGGGTATTGGATTCGAACCAACATCTCCCAATCCCGATACTATCGTAGTGTCTGACTGCCATGTTGAACCGTTCCATCTGAAACCGTAAAATGTTCCATGGGATTCTCCGGATATCAGGTACCATGTTTCGTCTTTGTAAAACACGTCTGGTGTTGAATGCCTGCCAACATCTCCCAATCCTGATACGATATCACTGTCTGATCCCCATCCATGACCTGTCCACCTGAAACCATAAAATCTTCCTTCAAGTTCTCCGGATATCAGATACCAGGTCCCGTTCATACAAAAGACTTCAGGACGTGATTCGTCGCCGATATCTGGTAGTCCTGATTCTATCTTTCTATCTGATTCCCATGCTGAGCCGGTCCACTTGAAACCGTAAAATACTCCATAATCTTGTCCAGATATTAAGTACCATGCTCCGTCCATGTTAAATACCGTGGGTGCTGTGCGAAGACCAAGTTCATAAGCACCTGGCAGTCCCGATATTATGTCACTGTCCGATACCCAACCAGCATGTGGTGCAGCCATTGCCGGCGTTGTCATCATCGCGCCCAGAAGCACAATGATACATACGAAATATATCGTTTTCATCTTATTTACCTCCTAAAAAATAAAAGAAGGATTATGTTATGACTTGGTGTGAACCACCAGTTTAACATAATCCGTCTCGATGTGTGAAACACCCGTAGTACCTGGCTTACCATTATCTACCTGTTCCTCTTTTTGTTCCACCAGTACCGTCACGTTGCCTGCGTTGATGTAGTTGCTGATGCTCGACGTTATCTTTCCGGTCAAATATACTTCATCTCCACTGGTTGTATTAGCTAGTTCTTCGTATGCGGCCCCGTTCCAGATGTAAAGCGTTGAACCATTCTTCAAACCGCTACTAGCCGTATGATATCCACTACCGTTCCAGGTAACGTTGATCCAGTCGATGTCTGCCGCAGCCTCATCCATGCTGAAGTTGAACCGATGTGTTGCATAGTAGCCTTTGATATCGGTAGAATCCCCGTAGCACTGATCGTTATCCGTTTTGATATAGTCGGAATCTGAGAACTCAGTACTTGGCACACCATTGCTGGTAGGTGGTCTGGCATCGACTTGCTTTCTATACGCCCATTTATCCTCGCCTGCGCCGGTACTGAAGTCGTACTTCTTCGGCATGAGCGGCAGTTGATCCGCGTGGTGCGCCGTATCGCCAATACCATCCTCAGGACTTGTATCTACTCCGGGGTAACTGCTCCAGTAGTTCCCGCCGAGATAGGTACCGCCCATGATGTTCGGTGCTCCTCCACTGACGTTCGTTTGGTCTGTCTTCGTGACGTTGTACCAGTTGAGCTCTCCGAGTTGGACCTTGCCCGCATCGTTCTCGTTGATCCGGTTGTCGAAGATCAGGTTCGGATCGCCGCCGAATACGAGATCCCCGCATGTCCAGCCGCCGACACCCTTGACCGTGAACCTGTTGCTGCGCACCGTGTTATTGGTCGCATCGGTCTCTGTCATGCCGCTTGACGTGAATGTACCGCCAAGTATCCAGCCGTTTCCGGTGTCACCGTCGAATGTATTGTTCACGATTGCATTGCAGTTCCCGGAGATCGCCATCAGATTGAGGCATGCTCTTCCTTCCGAGCTGTCTCCGACCGTGTTGTTCTCGATCAGATTGTCCGAGCCATACAGCTTGATACCGCCTGATGAATTGTAGACTGGATTGTCAGCGATTACGTTCCATCTGGACGTGACGTTGATACCCGCACCAGGATGGTTCGCATACGTGGTGCCGTCCCATGTGCTGTTTATCTCGAATCCCGTAACCCAGCAGTCCGTTCCTTTGACCGTAACGATGTCACCCGTGTTATTGCAGATCACAACGTCGCTTCCGTTTGCGATCAGCCATATCGAAGACTTATCTGCGGGAATCGTTACTGTTTCGTTGAAAACCTTGGCGGTTGCGTTGCCGACAAGTATCGTTGTGTTGTTTGATGCACCATTAATCGCGGATTGTATGGTAGAGTACTGCTCTGGCACCTTTCGAGTGGCGGGATCTACCACAGCTATCGTCTTGCTCGCAATATTGTTGTTCTCACCCGATCCCAGTTCTGTAACATCGCCATCACAATCGACCGTGACGTTCATCAGTATATTTCCGGTTGAATTCGGCTTCCAGTTGAATGTCACCAGTTGACTGTCCCTGAAGAACAATGTTGGAACAAAGACTTTATCCATCTCCGTGCCGTTTTCTTTGAGCGATACATTGAAAGCACTCGCATCCGCACCCCTGTTCTCTATCACCGCAAAGACCACGTTATCCGTATCGTTTAAGAGAGTTCCGTCGTTAACCTCGCTCACTACGAGATCGGTATCCGGAATCGTAGAAGCGGTTACGTTCTTTGTCATCGAGTTGTTGCCTTCATCCCATTCGTCCACCACGCCACCGGAATCCGCAGTGACGTTCAGCGTACAAAGGGTTGCTGACGCTGGCGTCCACAGGAATTTCACTTCGGTGCTATCACCTGCGCCGAGACTCGTGACGGTTTTCGTATCCACAACAACGCTGCCATTGCCGAGTGTTATATTGAAGTTACTTGCACTTGCATTACCAACATTTACTATCGTCGCTTTGATGATGTTGTATGTATTGTTGTAGATCGTGTCGTTGTTGATCGCTGTAACGTTCAGGTCTGGTTTTGTTACTGATGCGGCGCTTGCATTTGCCCAGTGTCCAACCAATTTTCTGCCGCCCTGGCTTGTGGCAAATATCCACGTTCCGGTTGTTCCGGTCGAATTTTCAGCGATTGCAACTCCCTGCATCGAATAACTGCCCACCGTTGTATCTGTCCATTCTGTCACTCCACTCAAACCCGTGTCGTTGACACAGACCACGCCCCCATCTGGAGAGTTGCGAGTAACATAGATATACACGGTGTCATCGCGTTTGGCTAATGCTGGCGATGACTGTACTGCTCCTTCAACTGCTCTTGCCCATATCTGTGTGAGATTCGATTCATAGAGACACCGCACATTACCTGCATCAAAAGAGGAATAATCTCCCACGTATACTCTTCCATTGTATACTGCGGGCGTGGTCGTTGCACGACTGATCGCAGCACTCTGTGTAACATCATTATCATTAAACTGACCGGTTGTGGTGTTGAATCCGACATTCCATACGTAACCACTACCACCGCTAGATCCCTGGCAGTTCGTGAAGAATATGTGCCCATACGTACCGTTGGTTGCGTTCCAGCTTATCGAAGACCTTATATGCGGGTCAGACTGTCCAGTGCCTATGTAGTGCGAATCCACATACGTTCCATTACTCTCATACAGACACGTAACGTAGCCACTTTCATTACCAAAGAGGACGTAATAGTGGTCGCCGTCAGAATCACTTATTGCAGACGCACCTGCCCAAAACTGCTCGCCTCCTTGCGTGTAGTTCCATCTATAAACGAAATCGGTGCCGTTGACGTCCCAACAAGTGAAGTTGTTGTTATCACCGACATATATCGACTTGGTGCCTGACCTGTTTACCGCGTACGTTATCTCAGATCGGTATCCGGTCATTGTTGTTACACTCCAGACATCGCTCGAATCACTATCGTTGACACCCTTGATCGTATTCGATGCCCCGTAGGCAAATATCCTTCCGGTTCCATCGCCGTATGCCGGAGAGCCATACCCCGCACATACCGCAGTATTAGTTGCGGACCATCCATCTGGCTTGGTGCCATTATAGTAGTACTTATGCAGACCCCCCTGATTGTTCGCATAGACAAAACCGCCATGCGCGATCGGTGCCGCATAAAAATCAGTTAGAGGGGCATTCCACGTAGTCGTGGGTGAGCTCACTATCGCCGATGAGCTCGACATCCCGATCTTGACCTCATCCTTCTGGAACTGCTGCCAGTCGGATGCCGCGGTCGTTGAGGTGAGCGCTATCGTCACCATCGTAAGTATTGTTACTATCTTTATCATGTTTTTTTTATTCATAATTACCTCCTTATCGTTTGTTTTAATGCAAACTAACTTGTTATAAATCAGAAAAAAAGAAGGGAAACCCCTCCTTTTGTCCTGTTATTCCGTCTTTCGCCTCCATATTTACGTGTGCGTGATATCCACCTTCACGTAATCCGTGCTGAGCTTTGACACATACTCCTTCTTACCTTTCACAGTCTGTGCCGAGTTCTGCTCCACCAGCACCGTCAGATTCCCGCCCTCAATATAGTTCCCGAACCCTCCGGTCAAATCTGCGCTCAGGTATACTTCCTTGGTGCTGGTCGTATTAGCCAGTTCTTCGTATGCCTCTGAAGTGCTGTTCCAGATGTAGAGCGTAGCTCCCGATTTCTTTCTATCGGTATGCGCTCCCTTGCCGTTCCACAGCACTTCGATCTTGACTATGTCTCCCACTGGTTGCGCAATATCAAATACGAACCTGTGGGCTGCATAATAATATTCCAGGTCAGTGGAATCACTCTGCATCTTACGGTTATCCGTGCTGATCTTGACATACTGGTCTTTTCTTGGGTTGGTGTTGCTCATGAACTCAATGCCAGGGGTAGTATCATTCGCAGCAGGCTTTGCATCGGTCTGGTATCTGTATGCCCATTTGTCGATTCCTGCGCCGGTCGCGAAGTCGTATGTGGTCGTTGGTATTACTGTCAGATCCACCTTCCCGGACCTCGTGTACTCAGCCCACGTGCCCTTGTCCGCATGGATCTGGTAATCACCAGCAGTTGGAAGCGACATCGTGAGTTTACCATCAGGACCGGTCAGACCGTAGAATGTGCCATCAACATAGACCTCAGAAGCATTAACCGCTTCAAACTGTGTTGCTGAGTCGTTATACGCTGTAACGGTTGCAACAAACGTCTCGCTCATCATAACGACCGTCTTATCGAGTTCTATCTTTAGCGGTGGCGCTGTCCATGCTCCGAAGTACCAGAGAACGTCTTCGCCACCGTAGAGCGTGTAATCGGCTGCCCCGACCCATGGCGATGTATAGTCCACACGGTACATCCAGCCGTCCCAGCCGATT
>DAOURL010000133.1 GCA_030625165.1 Methanosarcinales archaeon
GTTAACCGCTTATCCCCCTCCGCGTCCCTCCGCGTACTCTGCGGTTAAATTCCCTGTTTGGATCAGGTTGTGTTCCGGGTCAAGCAGTGCCGATATAGCGAAGTCGCATGATAGTGTTTTATGTACCTGAGTAGTTACGAATAAGTTAGATATTATGACCGAAGTAACAGGTGTAAAAAAGCGGATTTATAATGTCCCCCAGGAACATGGAAATGGCTTAGTTCTGGTTGATAGAAATATTTTGAGGAATCTGATTGTGGAAATAGAGGATAAACTTGATGAATTAGAGGCAATAACAGATCCTGATTTTATGGAAGAAGTTTACATGCGGGTCGATGAGATAGAGGGTGGGGATATAGTAGGCTTGAATGAGACGGAGATTCTTGATCTTCTCAAAGGATGAAGTATGGCGGTATGGACGTTAAAGGCACACCCGCGCTTTGAGAGGGATTTAAAGAAATTAAGCAAAGTCGATAAAAAACAACTCGCAGAACTGATTTTAAGAATAAAAGAAGATCCATATAGATTTAAGACGCTCAAAGGTTGTTCGGAATGTTTTCGCGTAAGATTTAGCAACTTCAGACGTGACTACTCAAGTATGCTGATTGGTCTCCTGATTGCGATCCTGTGCTTTCTGTCAAGAAAAATAACCGCAGAGTACGCAGAGGAACGCAAGAGTTTTTAGCCTCCTCCGCGTTCCTCTGCGCCCTCCGCGGTTAAATTCCCTGTTTGGTTCCGGTATGTCCCAGGTCAGGTAGTGCCGGAATGGATGAAGTCTCATGATAGTGTTTTAGGTACTTGAGTAGTTACTGATCATTGTGGTTTTTCTGGTTGTTGTGATTGTTGTGGTTGTGCGAAGATGTTAATTACGGTTATTGCCACAAGTGTGCGTATGAACGGCGGCGTTATTCAACCCAACTACAAAGACGGCTTGGTGCATGTGGTTGTCCAGGACGTAAGCACAAACGAAGTGCTGATGTGTGCGTACATGAACGAAGAAGCGTTTAAACTGACACTCGAGACGAATATAGCGCACTACTGGAGCAGGAGCCGGAAGAAACTCTGGAAGAAGGGCGAGAGTTCAGGACACCTCCAGAAGGTGCATGAGGTGCTGATCGATTGCGACTGCGATGATCTGCTGCTCCGGGTCGAGCAGATCGGAGGCGCATGTCATACCGGATACCGGTCATGCTTCTACCGAAGAATCGATGGCGAAGTGGTTGGCGAGAAGGTGTTTGAGCCGTCTGAGGTGTATTGAGTCGCAGTTTGGGATTGCGTTCTGTGCATGCCTCGAGCGCCATCGCGCTAGTCGAATAATGATTGGGGGGGAAGGGGGCGACTTACTCTCCTCCCTCACCTGACGTACGAGAATAGTGTGAGTTTATAGATATCCTCTCTGTGCCCAAAGGCAGCCAGCACCACCTCATTTTCATTCTCATCTACCATGTAAATAAGTCTGTATTTCCCTTTTACTCTGAGAGATCTGTACCTGGGATAGTCGGTGTTTCAGGGGCTTTCCGGAATACGGCGCATCCTGTAGTTTCCTAACTTTCTTCATCAACTCTTCCATCAATGCCCTATCTTTCTTCTTCACCCTGTCAATCTGTTTCTTGAAGGTTCCGGTGTATTTCAGACCGTATACCACAGGATCACTCCAGAAACAAGTTATTCAAATACTCTTCCGACTGAATTTCAAAGATATTTCCTTTTCCGATATCTTTTTCACTTTCTCTTATCTGTTCCATCAGACCCCTGTCGCTTAAAATCTCTATGCTCTCTGTCAAGGATTCCATCTCCCCAATCAGACTTTCAAAATCCTCTTTACGCAACACCACATCGTGCTCGACCTCTTTGATCCTCATAACGCTTACCATTGCATCACCTCTACTCTATGTAAGTTTGGACGGATATTATAGTTAACCATGTATCTCGTCCGCGTGTGGACAACATCCTGAGTTTGCCGGCTCGGGACCCTGCTCACCTGTCCAGTACGATCAGTGCCACATCCTGATCATCCTCGATGCATGTTCCATGAAACGGATGATCTCCACAGACGATCACGCACGTATTCCGGTCGAGATTCCGGCAAATCTCGCTTATGTGGCTATCGATGCGTTCTGCTGCATAAGCAAGTTCATCGAAACTCCGCGCTTCGTGCGCATACCTGTCGATCGCCCTGAAGTGCACCGCCATGAGAACCGGCTCGTGTTTCAGGAGATCGATCGTACGCTCCTTGATCTTTGCATCATAGTCGAGCATGTCACTGCTGTCGTCCACGCCTGCAACAAGATCGATCTTCGTCTTCATCGCTTCCGCGCCCTCGCTCTCGATCACGACCGCTGACTTGATGCCGCGCTCTTCTGCAATCTCGAGTATCGATTTGATCGGCGAGGTGCAGACGTCGGAAGTTGCGAATGTGCGGTGGGTATCCGGATGGCACCCCGTGAGGATCGATGCGATCGCCGGCGTCGTGTGATCTGCCACAGCCCTGCACCTGATGACGGTGCCCTGCACGTGGGGCATGTAGGGTTGCAACCGCTGGTACGTGAGATAGCCGAGACTGTCAACGATTACCAATACCACCCGGTCGCATCGTTGCAGGCGATCTGTCAGTTCCGATATCGCCGCCCCATCCGCACCGGGAAGCGGGATGCCTAATAATTTGGCGATCGTTGGCGCAATATCAACGAGACTCCTGGTGGTCCTGGTGGGGGGTGCAGCCATCATTCGGCGCGGTCGCTCTCCGGACCGGATATGAACAACTCGATCCATGATACGTTGATCATGTCACCCCGTTTCCCTTCCATCTCTTCTGTTCCGATCTTGATCTCTGTCACCTTCATGCCTGTCAGGTACCGATTCCGGGTCGCCTCGACTGCATCTACTGCACGCGAGATTGAATGCCCGCGCGCCTTTACCACCACGTCGCTTGTGCCTTTGCTGAACTGTGCCATGATCGCCATGACATAATCCATCACACCTTTCTTGCCCACGAATACGACATTATCATCTGATCCGCCGAGGGGGGGCGCTGTGTCTGCATCGCTTGTTTCTGATGTCATCTGACCAACCTCTCCGTATTTGCGTTATGTAACTTCCATCAGACAAGTTAGCATCGAGTGTATATAACGATGACGTTTTTGGGGCTGTCACAGCTTATGGCGCCCAGATCGGGAAACTGCTATCATACCCGAAACCAGCTCCCGCCCAGAAACAGGCGATTACGTCTGCAAACCCCGTCACCCCGGATGATCCGCAGCCGCATGATGACGGTGATGATACTTACAGCGGGTGGCATCGACCTCTCTGTGCGTGTGCTTGTGGATGTGTAGGTGCACGTGCCCTTCCCCGTTCTCGATCGTCTCTGTCAGGTTATCGACCGCATCCTCAAGCGAGAGCGGGAGCACATCACACGGATACCCAAACGCCTGCAGGACCTCAAAGAACTGCATGATCACAGGAACATCGAGCCCTGCCGCAACAAGCATCCCCGAGTCTGCGAAGACATCGCGGGTGGTTCCGTCCGCAATAACGGTCTTGTGGAGGACGATGACCCGGTCTGCAAGTTCAGGGATCGCGTTTACGTCGTGTGTGATGATGATGAGGGTTTTTCCCTCGTCTTTCAGCGTCTTGAGGATCTCTATCAGTTCAGCCCTGCTCTTCGGATCCATATTGGCTGTGGGCTCATCCATCGCTATGATCTCCGGATCCATCGAGAGAACCGTCGCTATCGCGGCACGCTTCTTCTCGCCACCACTCAGGTGGTGTGAGACCCTATTCTCGTAGCCGGCAAGCCCGACCCGTAGAAGTGAGTCCTTGACCCGCCGCTTCACCTCCTCTTTCGCAACACCGAGGTTGATCGGACCGAATGCGACGTCATCAGCAAGGAGCGGCATAAAGAGCATGTCGTCAGGGTCCTGGAAGACGATCCCGATCTTTTTCGGCATCTTGTGCACTTTTTTGGGATCGATCGGTTCGCCGAGGATCTCGACAGCCCCGCGTGATGTTTTACTGTGCAATATGCCGTTTAGATGGAGGAGGAGCGTTGATTTGCCAGCACCATTCGGTCCGACAAGTGCTACGGATTCTCCTTTCTCGATCTCGAATGAGACGTGCTCAAGCGCAATCGTGCCGTCAGGATATGTGTAATTCAGGTCATGGACGCGTAACGCCCGTGAAACATTCTCCGTCCCGGGCGTCGACGGCAAAGCCGTTATCGCAACCCCCGCCCCCCTCGCTGTTGCAGTCATGTAAAACCTCCTGTTGCGCTGAATGTGTCAGATGTTGCTGCTACCTGCAGGAGAACCGCGAACCCGACGACGGCTGCCGTGTTGACCCAGTCCTGTCTTCTGGCGTGGAACTCGTGCAGCGTTGCGACCGTTCCTGAGTAGCCCTTCGACCGCATCGCATAGAAGACGCGGTCTGCCCGTTCGTAGCTCTTCACAAAGAGCATTGCGATCGCCTTGCTTGTCGTTATGAGTGTGTACAGATTGCCCCGCCTCTTAAATCCTCTTGATGCAAGCGAGCGATCCATCCGCGTGAACTCATCGTCCAGCACAAAGATGTACCTGTACGTGAATGCGAACATCTGTACCAGCTTGTTTGGCAGGTGCAGACCCTCGAGTGCCTTTATTGTGATGTCCATTCTGGATGTCCCGATCATCGGAAAGATCAGCATCACTGCGGTGAGGGCTTTTAGTACGATCAGTGCAGCGAACTTGACGTATTCGATCCCTCTGTAACTAAGTGTGATGCTGCCGAAGCTCGCTATCTCGACCCCAGTCCCTATGATTGTGAACGGGATGATGATAAAGAACGGTATCACAAAGATGAGTACCAGTTTCATACGGGAGAGAACGAAGGAAAACGGTATTTTTGATATGCAGGTCAGAATAATTGAGAATATCATGCCGATCACGACCAGTTGCAGGTTATAGAGAAGTATGACTGAGAATATCAGCGTGAAGATGGATACGAGTCTGAGACGGGGATCCCATCTGTGGATCGGTGAGGGGATTCCCGCGTACCGGTCGATCTCTGAAATCATGCCAGATCACTGCTGTATCACTTCTTCCCGAACAGTTCGGGTGCGACTGTTGCAATAAACCCGGCGAGCACTCCGGTGGAGATCGCCTCGATTGCGATAATCGGGACGTGTGTGCCCACGACAAGCACCGTCGTCTCATAGAACTCTTCCCCGGTCGTGATCAATTCTGCCGCAAGAAGCAGGAGTGCAAGCACTACAGCGACCCCTCCTGCGATTGCGCCGAACAGCGATACCTTACTCTTTGTTTCGGGTCTGATGTCGAGTTTGGTTCCGGTTTTGAATATCAGGTGGGCGATAAGCGCGGGTACGCCCATGTTAACAGTATTAATCCCGATCGTTGTGAACCCGCCGTGTTGAAATAGGACATATTGAAATACGACTGCGACAAAGATGCACGGAAACGCAAGTATTCCAAGCATCACACCTGCAAAGCCGTTTAATATGAAATGAACGCTCGTGGGTCCCACTGATATATGGATGAGTGACGCGACAAAGACCGCGGCTGTGATGACCGAGAGTCTCGGCACGTCCTCTGTCTTCATCTTCGAGAGCGCGTATGCAAGGAGTATAGCTGTAACTATCCAGCCACCAATCAAGAGCCATCGGGATGGATCAAGTGAAATGAGCCATGGGTCAAATGAAAAGGGCCATGGGTCAAGAACGCCATCTGAGATGTGTACCATTTATGTCATCCTCTATTTGTTTTCATACTGCTTCTTCATCTTCC
>DAOURL010000243.1 GCA_030625165.1 Methanosarcinales archaeon
TTTAACCGCGGAGGGCGCAGAGGAACGCGGAGGAGGCTAAAAACTCTGCGAACCTCTGCGTACTCTGCGGTTATTTTTCTTGACAGAAAGCACAGGATCGCAATCAGGAGACCAATCAGCATACCTGAGTAGTTACGAAAATAATAGTATAACGTCTCGCATCTGTTTTGATCGCGCGGTGCTTTCAAATGTTCGACACTGATTCATCAGACCCTGTACGGCATCTCCGCACCATCAGGTATCGAGTGGATATGCCGCTTCCGAAACTCAGGATTTCGCATCATGCAGTAGTCGGCAGATCCTTTGTACGCAGAGTGCTTCCCGATCCGCTTCCATATCTCGCCAAGCGGCTCCTCCCGCACGTTTCCGAACGATAGCGGCGTATACGCACACGGCAGAACATCGCCTGCCGAGGTCACATGCACCCACCGCCTGCCAGCAAAGCAGCCGAAGAGATCAGGTCCCATGAAATACGGAAACGCAGTGACCCTGGGACCCTCCGGCTGCCGGTTAATCCTTTTCTGGAAATTCGTGAGTCTGACAACATCGTTTTTTGTGATTACCTCGTCCTCGTGATCCATCCACCTGCCAACAGCGATGATCTCGTAGATCGAGAGCTCGTGCACTCCGAGATCGCAGGCAAGCGAATAGAATTCATCCAGACTGTCGATGTTTGCAGGTGACACCACCACGAACATATCGACAAGCATTTCCGCAAAAAGCGCGTTTTTAATGCCGGTTATGGCATCATCGAATGCACCAACACGCCCCCTCATCCTGTCGTGTTCTGTCGCGTCCGCACCATCGAGACTGACCCTGACAGCATACATGCCAGCGCTCTTCAGTGCGTGCGCCATCTCTTCGGAAAGCCCGTATCCTGACGTAAACGATGTCGCAATCGCCCGCTCCTTGTCGACATGCGCAACCATCTGCGGGAGATCCTTCCTCATCATCGGCTCTCCGCCGTCAAAGGAGATTAGGTATGTGCCGAGATCGAGCGCCTGATCGATTACACTCTCGATCTCATCGCGCTTTAGTTCCTCGCCCCCCGCGATGTCTGATGCGCCGCAGTGGATGCAGTTGTTCGGGCATCGCATCGTGATCCCGATGGATGTCTGGTCTGGCACCCGTTTCGTAAGCAGTGCGCCGACCTCTGCTGATATCATCCGGTCAAATGGTATGCTTGGTATCGGGGGAACCCATGTCGAGAAGATGAGTTCCTCGTCATCGCTCCGGATCGGTTTTTCGTCTGCAAATACCCTGTTTATCTTCTTTAGAACCAGTTTCGCAGGCAGGGAGAGCGCACCCTCTGCATCGAGCCGCACCTTATTGTCATGAACAGAGACGTTCAGTTTCAGGAGGGGGTTTTCGTAAACACGCATTGTGGTTATTGCACACACTATTGCAGGTTAAGTCTTTTCGTAGATGAATTGTGCTTGTGTAATCTTAAGTGCTTAGAGATCACGAATGACACGAATAAACGAATTTCACGAATGCTAAACCGGAATAAATTCGTGTCATTCGTCCATTCATGATAAAAACTGTTAGAAATAGACTAAATTCTCGATAAACTCCTCGAAAC
>DAOURL010000017.1 GCA_030625165.1 Methanosarcinales archaeon
AGGTACCTAAACCACTATCGGGGGACTTCACTATGCAGGGACTACCCGAGACATGGGGCATAATAGAATCCCAAAAGGATTCTATCGATGCCATGCCCGAAGGGCAGGCATTACTGTAACCAAACAGGGAATTTAACCGCAAAGTACGCGGAGGGGCGCGGAGGGGGGATAAATGGTTAAATGCTCTGCGTTCCTCTGCGCCCTCCGCGGTTATTTTTCTTGTCAGAAAGTGCAGGATCGCAATCGGGAGACCAATCAACATACCTGAGTAGTTACCTTTGGTGATTGCCAGAAGATGCAGATATCCCAAAAGATTGAAAGACTGATGACACGATGACACAACCAGATGGGAGAGGGCGGATGTTGCTTGTGGTGCTGTGACGTGTTTTGAAAATGAGACCAGTACCCCGATCCTGATCCGCGCCTACCCGATAATCTTATAACGGTGCAGGACTTGTGTGATGTTGGGTGATTCCCAAATGGTCAGTGTAAATAAATACGGATACCGGGCATTCAAGGAGATGCTCGATTGTGCAGAGGAACTCGATATTGGAGTATCAGAGTTAAAGAACGGAGCAACCATCGTCGACGCTGGTGTGAAGGCAGCTGGCGGATACGGTGCTGGCATGTATCTCTCAAGGTTATGCCTTGCAGATCTCGCAGACCTCAAGTACATACCATACCAACTGGGCGACTGCACCGTCCCTGGAATTCAGGTTGCAATCGATGATCCGGTCATCGCATGTATGGCATCCCAGTACGCGGGCTGGAGAATTATTGCTGGAAAGTACTTTGCAATGGGCTCCGGACCTGCGCGTGCGCTTTCGCTGGATCCTAAGGAACTCTATGAGGAGATCGGATACAAGGATTCTTCGGACAAGGCGATCCTCGTACTCGAATCGGGCGAACTTCCGAATGAAGAGGTTACCGACATGATCGCCGAGAAATGCGGCGTCGATCCAAAGGAACTCTACATCGCGGTTGCGCCGACCTCTTCGATTGCAGGATCCGTGCAGATCTCCGCGAGAATCGTTGAAACAGGGATCCACAAGATGCATGATCTCGGATTCGATATCACGTCGATCAAAAACGGATTCGGCATCATACCGATCTCGCCGATCGTTGGAGACGACACCAAATGCATGGGTACGACCAATGACTGCATCATATACTGCGGCAAGACGTACTACACCGTCGATTATCCGGATTTCGACGAACTCACCGACTACGTGAAGAAGGTTCCGTCGGAGACGTCCCGAGACTACGGAAAGCCGTTCTACGACACGTTCAAGGCGGCTGGCTTCGACTTCTTCAAGGTCGATGGTGCGATGTTTGCGCCTGCTGAGATCATAGTAAACGATCTTAAGAGCAAGAAGACGATTGCAAGCGGCACCGCCAATCCGCATGTGCTGATCCAATCGTTCGGCATAAGTAAAGTATAGATTGCCCGAAATACTTCGGGAATCTTTTTTTTCTTTTTTGGATTCTTTGTAACTGTCTGGTCCAATGAGCTGTTTTAGAATGGCGGTTGATGTCACTGTTTTTGAGACTTTTGCGTACCAAGCCACAGAAAAATAGCCGCAGAATGCGATCTGCAAAAGCACGCGGCGAAGCCGGTATCACCGAAGGCAGCACACAGAGTAACGCAAGAGTTTTTAATCGATCCTCCGCGTTCCTCTGCGATTAAATTCGCTGTTTGGCTCCGGTAATTCCCGTGCTTTCCTGCTGCCGACAGTGGACTCCGCATAGGCGGAAAGTATTATAAGAAGACATTCCATATATTTCAAAGATTAAGACCTCATGACAAGGTCGAGAGTGCGGGAGTAGGACTTACAATAGTTACGAAAGTTGTCAAGAGGTATGGAGAAGCGATTACAGGGAGGTAAACAGTCATGGAAACGATAGGTGAACCCGTCGAGATTCTTCTGGTAGAGGATAACCCTGGCGATGTGCGCCTGACACAGGAGGTACTCCGGGACGGCAGGGTACGAAACAACATGAGTGTGGTGAAGGATGGTGTGGACGCGATCTCATTCCTGCACCAAACCGGAGAGTATGTCGGCGCTCCCCGACCGGATATCATCCTGCTCGATCTGAACCTGCCAAAGAAGGATGGCAGGGAGGTGCTTGCAGAGATCAAAGCCGATTCCGACTTGAAAAATATTCCGGTAGTGGTCTTGACCACATCGAGTGCGGAACAGGACATCTTCAGATCTTATGATCTCCATGCGAACTGCTACATCACAAAACCTGTTGATCTGGACCAGTTCATCAAGGTGATAAGATCGATCGAGGATTTCTGGCTCACGATAGTGAAACTTCCGCGGGGCGAAGAAGATGGCAGATAGGCAGATTAAGGTCCTGCTGATCGAGGACAACCCCGGGGATGCCCGCCTGATAGAAGAGATGCTCTCAGAGGTGAACGGCGCTCTCTTCGATCTGGAGAATGCCGACCGGCTCTCGGATGGGATAACGCGCATCCAGAAAGGCGGGATCGATGCGGTTCTGCTCGATCTCGGACTGCCAGACAGTGCCGGGCTTGATACATTCGAGAAGGTGCATGATCAGGCACCGGAAGTGCCGATCGTGATGCTCACCGGTCTTGATGATACGGAGCTTTCCCTTGAAGGCGTGCGCATGGGTGCACAGGACTATCTGGTCAAGGGCAGGGTGGATGGTGATCTGCTGGCACGCACACTACGCTATGCAATCGAGCGAAAGACGGTGGAGGCGCGTATCGAGCACTTAAACAGCGTCCTTAAGGCGATCAGAAATGTCAACCAGTTGATTGTGACGGAGACTGGGCGGGACAGTCTCCTCAGGAAATCCTGTGACGCGCTTGTGGATGCACGGGGCTATGATGCTGTATGGCTCGGTTCATTAGAGGATGGTGAAAGATTTGCCACTGTCGTAGGTTCGGGTTTTCCGGATGCGGTCTCACGTTTCAGCAAGCATGTAACAAGTGGCGATCATCCACCCTGCATCAGAGATGCACTGCGGGAGGGGGAGAAGGTTCTGGTTCTGGATAAATCAAGAGAGTGTGGAGACTGTTTCTTCAAAGACACGTGTCTCGGAAAGGAGGCTCTGATCGTCCGCGTAGAACATGCGGACCGGTTCTTCGGACTGCTCGCCGTATTACTTGCGCCCGGTGTTGCAGTAGATGAGGCGGAAAAGGGACTTCTTACAGAGGTGGCTTCTGACATAGGGATCGCTCTTCATAACAGTGAGATGAGGGGTGCCCACAAAGTTGCTGAGGACGCGCTTCTGGAGAGCGAGAAAAAATATAAAACACTTTATAATTCTTCCAGAGATGCCATCATGATATTAACTCCTGAAGAGGGATTTCTCGGCGGAAATAGTGCTGCTGTAAAAATGTTCGGATGTAAAAGCGAGGAAGAATTTACTTCCAAAAGTCCTGCTGATTTATCTCCTGTTTACCAGCCAGATGGAACCTTATCTTCAGTGGAAGCTCAACAGAACATGGCAATAGCCCTGAAAAAGGGATCATATTTCTTTGAATGGAAACATAAACGAATTAACGGGAGGGAATTTTTCGCCACCGTTTTATTAGCCCGGATGGAACTGCAAGGCAGGAAAATTCTTCAGGCGACTGTCCGCGACATCACCGAGCAAAAAGCTGCCGAGGGCGCTCTTCTGGAGAGCGAGAATAAGTTACGGCTGATTATAGAGAATATGCCAGTCATGCTGGATGCATTCGATGATAAAGGAAACATCATAGTATGGAACTCTGAATGCGAAAAAGTGACCGGTTTTAACTCGAGGGAAATTATTAATAACCCAAAAGCTGGCAAAATGCTTTACCCTGATGAAGATTACGAGAACCATATCCGCTCGACGCTTATGGAGTACGGGAGTAACTTCCGGAATCTGGAATGGGACATTGTTTGTAAAGACGGCAGCAATAGGACGATACTATGGTCGAATATATCTGAAAAATATCCTATACCGGGCTGGTATTCGTGGGCGATCGGGATCGATATCACAGAGCGCAAGGTTGCTGAGGAGCTGCTGCGGGTGGCTGGAGAACGGTTCAAGACGATTGTGGAGACAGCACCCAGCGTCCTCATGATCAGCGATGCGGAGGGCGGCAACATATATGTCAGCCCAAACTGCGAGGAGTTTACAGGATACGATCCGGATGAGCTTACAGGCGGGATAATGCAGTGGGTACATGAGGATGATGCAAAACGGGCGAAGGATATCTTTGATCGCACCTTCGGTAGAGGGGCGGGATGTAAGGATTTCGAATATAAGTCTGTTAAGAAGAACGGAGATGTCTGGTGTGCATCAAGCTCATGGGAGCCGATTATAGATGCGAAAGGGAAGTTTAAGGGGGCAATCTCCCAAACAATCGACATCACAGAACGAAAAGCTGCTGAGGACGCACTTCTGGAGAGCGAGCGGAAGTACAGTGAATTCTTCGGAACATCGAGAGACCCTGTATTCATAACCACGAAGGAGGGCAAGTTGGTGGAGTCCAATGATGCCTTCATGGAAGTTCTCGGCTACGAAACTATGGATGAACTACTGAAGATTAATGTATCGAAACATTATGAAAATCCTGACGATAAGAAGAGATTTAACCGGGCAGTCGAGCAGGATGGGTTTGCAAAAGAGTTTCCTGCCAATTTAGTGAAGAAAGATGGGGGTATCATCAACACCCTCATCACAGCAACTGTGATAAAAGACAGGGGCGGGGGCGCGACCGGGTTTCAGGGGACGATCCGCGACATCACAGAACGAAAAACTGCTGAGGACGCGCTTAAGGGGAGCGAGGAGAGGTACCGAGTGCTGTTTGAGACCGCCAAAGATGCTATATTCCTGAATGATGAGACTGGAAAGTTCATGGATGTCAATTCTGCGGCTTGTGAATTGCTTGGCTACAGCAAAGAAGAATTGTTAAAACTGAGCAACAGGGAGATTGACGCCGATCCAAGAGGATACGAAGCGTTCACGAAAGTTCGGAATGGACTGATGAAAGAAACGGTGTTTGAGGTGAACCAGCAGAGGAAAGATGGTACGCTCGTACCTGTGGAGATCTCCGGAAAAAGCTTCGAAATCGGTGACCGTAAACTCTTTCTGGCGATTGCTCGTGACATCACCGAGCATAAGCGAGCGGAAGACCAGATAAAAGCATCCCTGCGAGAGAAAGAGGTGCTTCTGCGGGAGATTCATCATCGCGTAAAGAACAATCTCCAGGTTGTTTCGAGCCTCCTTAATATGCAGGCGCGAAATGCTAAAGATAAAAACACGATCGAGATACTTTCCGAAGCAAGTGACCGGATAAAGACCATGTCTCTTATCCATTCCCAATTGTATGAGAGCAGGGACCTTGCAGAGATAAATATGAAGGAGTTTGTGGACCGGTTGCTCGGGCAGTTGCTCCAGAGCTATCCGGTCGGGGATACGAGAATTACTCCTGTTGTCAGGGTGGATGATTACCCATTCCCGATATCGGTTGCGGTGCCTGTCGGATTGATCATCAATGAACTGCTCTCAAACGCGCTGAAACACGCTTTCGAGGGGAGAAACGAAGGGAAGATCGAGGTCAGTCTCATCGCATCGGAAGGAGGTGGGATCAGTCTGACGGTGGGCGATGACGGCGCCGGACTGCCGCCTGGATTTAATATCGATGAGTCAAAGACGCTTGGTCTCCGTCTCGTAAAGATCCTCACTGAAGACCAGTTGCAAGGGACCCTGGAGGTCACGAGCGATGGCGGAGCAACCTTTGCGATGGAATTTGACATAGGTGGTGGTGGGTCTGCCGGTTGACCGGGCGGAAGCGGATTTGAGACCGGAAGTGCTTTTTGTGTTCAAGGAAGGAGTTGTCCGATTTCCACAGGTATGGTTGAATGGGCGATGTTTTTATTAGGACTTGCTGCAAATAACCAATGAATAGATACTAATGCCCTATCAAAAACTGGTCCAAACCTCTTCATGAATTGGGAAAGAATTGATAGGTGGAAAAGTAAATGAATATCCGAACAAAATTTCTTACCGTCATGGTTTCGCTTGTTTTGATTACAGGCATGACCGCCATCCTGATTGGTAGAACCGTCTCAACAAGTATCATCGAAGAACAGGTCGGCAATAATTTAGAGACAACCGCGCAATCAAGAGCGAACCATATCGCGACGATTTTGGGTGAGTATGACCAGGAGACTGCGCTGCTGTCAGTGGAGAGTGCTTTCAGGGACGTAGTAGACGAAAGCAAAAATCGCACCCGGAGTATAGAGGCTGCCAACCTGAGAATAAGTAGTGCGATACAGGCGCATGACGCTATTTCAGGGACCCGGGTTATGGATAAAAACGGTACCGTGGTTGTTTCCGGTCATGCGGATACTAAAAGCGATGAAAATATGAGTGAACTCTTCCGGATAGAGAATGGAAAAATTCGCGTTATGAACCCAAGTACTTCGGTATTCACTGGCGAGGATATCATACGTGTGGCAACACCGATCCTGGTGGATGGTGAATTCTCAGGGGTTATCTTTGTAGACTTTGACGCAGAAAAAATATTTAAAATAGCAACAGACAGAACGGGTCTTGGAGAGACCGGGGAGATATACATCCTGAATAGGGGTGGCTACATAATAACCCCGCCGAGATTTATTGATGACACACCCCCGAAACAAGCTGTTGGTCCCGAGCATTTTGGCAACACATCAGCAGCAGCATTATACACGAATTATCGCGATGTGAACGTCCTCCGGGCTTACGCACCCATACCTGCGATGGACTGGTGCCTGGTTGCAGAGATCGATGAAGAGGAGGCGTTCGCATCGGTCGCCAGACTAACTACTACGATGTTTTCTGTCTTTCTCGGTCTTTTACTCCTGGGAATATTGGTCTGCATCCGGGTATCAAGAACGATAACAGACCCGATTGTGAAGTTGCATCGTGGCACTGACGAGATAATGAAAGGGAATATGGATTACAAAGTCGGTACCGGAACAGAGGACGAGGTCGGGGGACTTTCAAGGGCGTTTGATGCGATGACGTCCAACCTGAAAAAATCCGGAAGGGAACTTGCAGAGTACAGTAAAGGTCTTGAGAAGAAAGTGGAAGAGAGAACTGCGGAATTGGATGAGCTACTTGAGGAACAGAAAGCCCTGCTCTCGACCATTCCAGCATTCGTCTACTTCAAGGACAGGAATGGCAATTATATTGCAGCAAATAAGGCGTTTGCCGATAAGACCGGAACTTCTGTAGATGAAATAGCAGGCAAAACAGATTACGATTTCTTCCCGAAAACGCAGGCGGATGCCCACAGGGCGTATGACTATGAAGTGATGGAATCCGGCGAACCAAAATACGATATCGAGGAACTTGTCACCGAAGCAGACGGTGGGTTTGGGTGGACTTCCACAAGCAAAACCCCTTTCTTCGGTTCCGGTGGCGAGGTCATCGGCATGGTCGGGATGACGCTCGACATCACCGAGCGCAGGAAGGCGGAAGACCGGCTAAAAGCCGCCTTGAAGGAGAAAGAGGTGATGCTCCGGGAGATACACCACAGGGTCAAGAACAATCTCCAGGTCGTTTCGAGCCTCCTAAATATGCAGGCGCGAAATGCTAAAGATAAAGACACGATCAGGATACTCTCCGAATCGAGGGACCGGATAATAACCATGTCTCTTATCCATTCCCAATTGTATGAGGGCAGTGACCTTGCAGAGATAAATATGAAGGAGTTTGCGGACCGGTTGCTCGGGCAGTTGCTCCAGAGTTATCAGGTCGGGGATACGAGAATTGCCCGTGTTGTCCGGGTGGATGATTACCCATTCCCGATATCGGTTGCGGTGCCTGTCGGATTGATCATCAATGAACTACTCTCAAACGCCTTAAAACATGCTTTCGAGGGGAGGGACGAAGGCAAGATCGAGGTTAGTCTCACTGCATCAGAGGATGGTAGGGTCAATCTGACGGTGAGCGATGACGGTGTTGGACTGCCGCCTGGATTCGATATCGATGAGTCAAAGACGCTTGGTCTGCGTCTCGTGAAGATCCTCGCCGAAGACCAGTTGCAAGGAACCCTGGAGGTCACCAGCGATGGCGGAGCAACCTTTAATATAGAGTTTGACATAGAAGATGGTGGGTCTGCCGGGTTGACATGAAGGAAGCGGATTTGAGACTGGAATTACTTTTGCAGTCTCACTGACAACTGACATCAAAACCCCGGGAGAGACAAAACACACCGGGGAGATACTATGAAAACAGCGGCAGTAGATGGTTCAAACAAGAAGCCAAATACGAGCAGTCTACTCAGCTTCCTGCTGGTAATCGCTTTAGACCTGCCATCAGGCTGCATCGATAAGCAAGAGGGGGTCAAAATCGACCTCGACAGAACAGAAGAAGGGGTTGTCCGAGTTTTAGAGAACGATACAGACGTTGTCTATTTCGGATTTGACCTGCGGTCCGGTCCGAAAGAAGATGCAAGAATATATGCGCCGTTTTTGCAGTACTTAAGCGAGGAGACCGGGCGCACGTTTAAGATACACTTCACAGCAGAGTACGAAACCACGCAGGATAATCTCGGTTGCGGCATCACGCAGTTTGCAGCATTCGGCGCAATCTGCCTTGCCAGAAGTTTGAATGCGGAAGGGCGCTGCGAATACCGCGCTGCAATCGTTACTCGCCCGGACAGCGATATCGAAGAGCTGGAAGATATACGCGGCAGGACGTTCTGCTTTGGTTCATTCTACTCGACGCAGGGTCATCTGATCCCTATAAAGATGCTTGAGGATGCAAACATAGCGCTATCTGATCTCGGACAATATGGGTACGCCGGATCACACAGGAACTGTGCTAATGCAGTGATAGCCGGAGCGTGTGACGCAGGTGGGGTGCAGGACACGATGGCAAGCTCTCCTGCTGATGCGGGTAAGCTTACGATCGTAGCTTTTTCCGATTATTATCCGGGCAGCGGCATATCAGCAAACAAGGATGTTGATCCCGCATTTTTAGAGGCTGTGAAGAAAGCACTGCTCGATTTTGACCCGAAAGGTAAGCACGCGGGGAATCTAACCGACTGGGATAAGACAGAGATGCCGTGTGGTTTTGTGGAGGCGGATGATTCTGGTTATATGGAACTAAGAGCGCTTGCAATGAGGTATGGCATGGTAGGGCAGGGGGTGGTGGAATGAAGATAAAGTACAGAGTCAACCTCTTGATCGTAATCTTAAAGGTCATTATGGCATTGCTTGTAGTGGTTTCTGTAAACTTTGTGGTAGGGCAGGTACTCGAAGAAGAGATGCGGGACAAGGACTTAGCCATCACAGAACTTTTAGCTTCCGAGATTGCAAATCCGCTCCTGGGCGAGGATGACCTGCGAGTTCAGGAGATCATTGACAACCTCAAGCGGAAAAATACAGAAGTAAGATATGCTTATGTGGTCGGTTTCGATGGGACTGTGGTTGCACACACATTTAAGGATGGCTTTCCAGTCGAGCTTGTCACCGCAAACCTGGTCCCATCCGGAGAAGCTGATGCAATCCAGATACTATCCGCAGAAGGGGGATCAATTCAGGATGTTGGTGTCCGCGTGCTCGAAGGCATGGATGCAAAGATCCATATCGGATTTAGCAGGGCACATCTCTTTGAAGCCATCGCGAGGACTACCGGCACAATCCTCATAATAGCCGCCCTGGTTTTGTTGTTTGGCATTCTTTTGAACTCTTTTCTGATGCAGAGGATGATCAAGCCCACAGAAGCACTGGTAGAGGGGACAAAGAGAGTAGACGACGGAGATTTCGACTTCCGGATAGATGTTACGAGCCGTGATGAAATCGGAACACTCACAGAGTCGTTTAATTTGATGACTGCCGAGCGCAAGCAGGAGGAAGAGGTGCTGCAGGAGAGCGAGGAGAGGTATCGGCTACTAACAGATAATACGCTTGATGTCATCTGGAAGATGGATTTTAACCTCGAGTTCACATATAGCAACCCGGCAATTTTTGACATGTTGGGATTTACTCCGGAAGAGTGGGTAGGAAGCAGATTACCGGAACATTGCTCGCCTGAAGAAATGCAGAAGATACAGAGACTGATTACCCATGAGATAGAGAATCCGAAGAAACACACGGGGGTGGTGTTCGAAACCAGTTTTTTCACTAAAAATGGCGAGGAGATCCCCTGCGAAATAAACTCGAAAATACTCTTTGACGAAAACGGAAGACCGACAGAGTTGCAGGGCTCCACCAGGGACATCACCGAGCGCAAGCGGGCGGAAGAGGTGCTGCTGGAGAGCGAGGAGAGGTATCGGCTACTAGCGGATAATACACTTGATGTCATCTGGAAGATGGATTTAAACCTCGAGTTCACATATGGCAACCCGGCAATTTTTGACATGTTGGGATTTACTCCGGAAGAGTGGGTAGGAACCAGATTACCGGAACATTGCCCGCCTGAAGAAATGCAGAAGATGCAGAGACTGATGACCCATGAGATAGAGAATCAGAAGAAACACACAGGGGTGGTGTTCGAAAGCATTTTTTTCAATAAAAATGATGAGGGGATTCCCTGCGAAGTAAACGCGAGAATACTCTTTGACGAAAACGGAAGACCGATAAGTATGCAGGGCACCACCAGGGACATCACCGAGCGCAAAGCCGCTGAGGCGCACATAAAACACTTAAACAGCGTTCTTGCAGCCATCAGGAATGTCAACCAGTTGATCTTAGTGGAGAAGGACCGAGACACTCTATTCCAGAAAGCATGTGATGCCCTGGTAGAGGCGCGGGGCTACGATGTAGCATGGCTCGGATTCTCAGAGGATGGCGAGACTTTTGCCATGGTCAAGGGTTCAGGTTTTCCGGAAGATGTCTCCCGTTTCTGCGAATATATGCTGAGCGGCGATTATCCACCCTGCATCAGAGACGCACTCGCTCGAAAAGACCGTTTTGTGGTCATGGACAAATCCGAAGAGTGTGGAGATTGCTTCTTCGAAAGTGTATGTCGCGGCAAAGAAGCTGCGATCATCCATGTCGAACACGCGGGCAGGTTCTTCGGACTGCTTGCCGTATTGCCTGCACCGGATGTCTCTATAGATGAGGAGGAAAAGGGAATCCTTGCGGAGGTGGCTGGAGATATAGCGTTTGCTCTCCACAATATGGAACTGGAAGAGGTGCGCAAGCAGGCGGAAGACCAGATAAAGGCATCGCTGAAGGAAAAAGAGGTACTTCTCCGGGAGATTCACCATCGCGTAAAGAACAATCTCCAGGTCATTTCGAGCTTGCTTGATATGCAGGCGCGAAATGCTAAAGATAAAGACGTGAAGGGTGCACTCTCCGAATCCATGAACCGGATAATGGCTATGTCTCTCATCCATTCCCAATTGTATGAGGGCAGTGACCTTTCAGAGATAAATATGAAAGTGTTTGTGAACCGGTTGCTCGGGCAGCTCCAGAGTTATCAGGTCGGGGATGCGAGAATTGCCAGTGTTGTCCGGGTGGATGATTACCCATTCCCGATAGCAGTTGCGGTGCCTGTCGGATTGGTGATAAATGAACTGCTCTCAAACGCGCTGAAACATGCTTTCACTGGGAGGGACGAAGGCAAGATCGAGGTCAGCCTCACCGCGTCAGAGAGTGGCATGATCGATCTGAGGGTAAGTGATGACGGCGTTGGACTGCCTCTGGGATTCGATATCAATAAGTCAAAGACGCTTGGTCTCCGTCTCGTGAAGATCATCACTGAAGACCAGTTGCGCGGAACCCTGGAGGTTACCGGCGATTGCGGGACAACCTTTAACATAGAGTTTGGCATCACTGATTACTGATGGTTTGCTACGAAGAGATGTTTGAGGAGTAGCACTCTACAATCAACTTATGTGCCGGTCATGCCGCATCGCCACGCACAGAAAGGGTTATGTGAAGTTTGTTGCAGAGGTGCAGGAGGTAAGATGGACGAATCCATATCATTACGGGAACTTGTTGACGTTGATATAATCCAATCCATTCAGGACCGCTTTGCAAAGACAGTTGGGGTCTCTTCTGTAATTTTTTTGCCAAACGGTGATGCTTTAACGCGTTTTAGCAATCCAACCGAATTTTGCAGTCTGATCCGATCAACGAAAGAAGGGAGACGGCGCTGTTTCCAATCATTCACAGAGATGAACAGAAAGGCAGCCGAGTTAAGCGAGCCTGAAATTATGTACTGCTTCGCGTATGGTGCTCATTTCGTCGCGCCGATCATCATCGATGGTGAGCGCAAAGCAACCATGTATGCAGGTCAATTCAGACCTGAGAAGTTCTCGCCCGAACAATTAAAAGAACTCGAAAAGATCGCTGTGGAGATCGACCTGGACCCGGAACTACTCGCCAGAGAGGCGAAGAATATGCGTATGGTCAAAGACAAGGTGGTCTGGGCTTGTTTAAACTCGTTCTTCCGAACAGTGAAGGTTATTGCGGAACTTGGTGCGCAGGCGCTTGAACTGCGCCAGGCGAAGGATGCACTGCAGAATGCGCACGATGAACTTGAAATACGCGTGCATGAACGCACCGTCGAACTGACAGAGACAACCAAGGAACTGAGGCGGGAGGTTGCTGAGCGAAAAGCCGCGGAGGATGCGCTCCGGAAGAGCGAAGAAAAACTCCGCAGCATTATCGAGCAGTCAAGGGATGGCGTTGTGCTGGTAGACGAAGCGGGTACCATAATCGAGTGGAACCGCGGGCAGGAGCGGATTACCGGGCTTTCGCGTGCAGAGGTGCTGGGCAGACCCCTGTGGGATGTCCAGTTCCATGTGGCTGCTAAAGACCGGGATACTTCGGAAGTGTACGAGCAGATCAAAGCCGGTGTGCTTAAACTCCTCGAGACCGGGCAATCGACGTGGTTGGACCGGTTGGAGGAGACCATGATAAAACGTCCTGATGGGGCACGCCGAGTCATACAGGCAGCGGTATTCCCTATCAAGACTGATAAAGGATTCATGGCAGGTGCAATCTCCCGTGACATCACCGAACGAAAGCAGGCAGAAGATGCGCTGCGAAAGTCGGAGGAAAAATACCGGGCGCTCTTTGAGATGGCTAAAGACGCCATATTCTTGTCTGATGAGACCGGGAAATTCGTGGACGTCAATCAGGCGGCTTGCAAATCGCTCGGCTACAGCAGAGAAGAATTGTTGAGACTGAGCAACAGGGAGATCGACACCGATCCAAGAGGATACGAGGCGTTTCTGAAAGTTCGGAATACGCCAGCGAAAGAAGCGATCTTCGAGGTGAACCAGCGGAGGAAAGATGGAACGCTCCTGCCTGTGGAGATCACCGGGAAATTCTTCGAGATCGATGGCGAACTACGCTCTTTGGCGATTGCTCGCGACATCACAGAGCGCAAAGCCGCGGAAGAGCGGATCAAACGATCCCTGCGAGAGAAGAACGTGCTTATGCATGAGATACATCACCGCGTAAAGAACAACCTTCAGGTCGTGTCAAGCTTGCTTTCGATGCAAGCACGAACCACCCGGAGTAAAGAAGCGATCGATGTGCTCTCTAAATCCCAGAGCAGACTAAATACTATGGCTCTTATTCACACTCAATTATATGAAAGTGGGGACCTGTCAGAACTGAATATGGAGGAGTTTGTAGGCACATTGTCGGAAGAGTTGTTCCGGAGTTATCCGGTCAACGACACAAGGATTGCCCGGATCGTTAATGTGACTGATCGCAAGTTTCCGGTATCTGTCGGAGTGTATGTCGGGCTGATCATCAACGAACTGCTCTCAAACGCCCTACAACATGCTTTTGGTGGGGGGAAGGAAGGAAAGATCGAGGTCAGTCTCACCGCATCAGATAGTGGCAGGGTCAATCTGCGGGTAAGCGATGATGGCGTTGGACTGCCTCCCGGATTCGACATCGATAAAACCAGATCGCTCGGTCTCCATCTGGTAAAGATACTCCTTGAAGACCAGTTACAGGGAGAAATAGAGGTCATCAGCGATGGAGGGGTAACCTTTAATATGGCATTCGACATAGAATGTAATGGGGGCAGTTCATACGGAGAAGATACGAATACTGATCGTTGAGGACGAAGCCATCGTAGCTGAGGATCTGGAACTGGCTGTTACCAATATCGGCTACGAGGTGGTCGGGCGTGCGGTCAGTGCGGATGCCGCTGTAGATAAGGCGGTCAAACTGAAGCCAGATCTGGTATTGATGGATATCGTCCTTCGAGGGGAGAAAAACGGTATAGATGCTTCTCGGGAGATAAAAGAGAAGGTAGATATTCCTGTTATATTCTTAACAGCGTATTCGGATGTCGGGCTGATCGATAGAGCCAAGAGCACAGAGCCGTACGCTTACCTTGTCAAGCCGTTTCAGGAGCGGCAACTCCTAGCATCCATCGAAACGGCGATTCACAAGAGCGGGATCGAGAAGCGGTTGGAGGAGAGTGAAGAATGGCTTGCAACAACCCTTATGAGTATCGGTGATGCTGTGATCGCCACCGACGGGGCGGGTTGTGTGAAGTCCATGAATCATGTTGCTGAGAGACTGACCGGATGGAAACAGGAGGATGCGGTTGGAAAACCCCTGACAGATGTCTTTAGGATCATAAACGGGGAGACCGGCGAAGAGATCGAGAATCCGGTAACAAAGATACTCAGGGAAGGTGTCGTTGTCGAGCTGGCTGACCAAACGACGTTGATGGCAAAGGACGGAGCGAAGATACCGATCGATGATAGCTTTGCACCGATCAAAAATGATAAAGGCGGAATCATCGGCACTGTTCTGGCTTTCCGGGACGTAACCGAGCGGAAAGCCGCGGAGGGTGCACTGCGTGAGAGCGAAGAGAGATTCAGGAGGATGTTTGAGAGCATGAGTGATGCCGTAGCCGTCTATGAGGTGGTTGATGGCGGAAAAGATTTTATCTTCAAGGATTTTAACAGAGCGGCAGAGAAGGTAGACGATATAAAGAGGGAAGACCTGATCGGCAGGAGCGTGCTCGATGTGTTTCCGGCAGTTGCGGATTTCGGACTTTTCGATGTTTTCCAGAGGGTATGGCAGACTGGAAAGCCAGAGTATCACCCGATCTCCTTTTACGAGGATAAGAGGGTTGCCGGCTGGAGAGAGAACTATATCTACAAACTGCCATCCGACGAGATCGTTATGATCTATGAAGACGTTACCAAGCGAAAACAGACGGAGGAGGAGCGGGAGCGCCTCGTAAAAGAACTTGAAGAAAAGAACTCTGAGATGGAGAGATTCACCTACACAGTCTCCCACGACCTAAGGTCGCCGCTCACCACCATCCAGGGCTTTGCCAGCGTGCTCCGCATGGACCTGGAGAAGGGCGAGACCGAGAGAGTGAAAAAAAATCTGAGATATATAGAAAATGGAATAATAAAGATGGCGCGGCTCCTTAACGACACGCTGGAACTCTCACGCATCGGTCGCGTTGCGAACCCATCCGAGGACGTGCCGTTTGGCGAACTCGTGTCGGAAGCACTGGAACAGACATCAGGGCAGGTAAAATCAGGCGGGGTCGAAATCTCGGTATCCGAGGACTTCCCTGCAGTCTATGTGGACCGGATAAAGATCGTTGAGGTGCTGGTAAACTTAATCGAGAACAGCATAAATTACATGGGCGATGAGCCGCACCCGAAGATAGATATCGGCTATCGCACCGATGATGATGAAACCGTCTTCTTCGTGCGCGATGACGGGATAGGAATCGACCCGATGTCGCACGAGAAGGTATTTGAGCTATTCTGCAAACTGGACAGGAGCACTAAAGGGACCGGCGCCGGTCTTGCCATCGTGAAACGGATAATCGAGGTGCACGAGGGTCGCATCTGGATAGAGTCAGAGAAGGGGGATGGCTGTACAATCTGCTTCACGCTGCCCGTTGTATCAGATTAGGCGATAAATGCAAGACGCCGAGAGTGAGATTCGAACTCACGCGGTGCAGAGCACCACTGGTTTTCAAGACCAGCGCCGTAGTCCGCTTGGCTATCTCGGCAGCATGAGGACATTACCCTGCTGGATTATATCACTTTCTCCAGAAATCAGGGATCAGTAGCACAAGCACAGTGAATATCTCGAGTCTGCCGATCCACATGCAGAGAATCAATACCAGTTTTCCGATCGGATGGACGCCACCGAAATGCGCGGCAGGACCGATGATGTTAAATCCGGGTCCCACGTTTCCAAGCGCTGTTGCAGCAGCACTCGTTGCGCTGACAGGATCCATGCCAAGGAGACTCAAGATCAGTGAAGCGACTGCGAATATGAATATGTAGAGGATGAAGAACGATAATATCGCCCCCATCACACCCTGTGGCACCATTTGCCTTCCAAGCCGGACTGGCAGGATCGCTTTTGGATGCAGCGATCTGAACAACTCGCGGTACCCGTATTTGATCAGCAGCAGTATCCGTACAACCTTCATCCCGCCGCCGGTCGATCCGGCACACCCGCCGATGAACATGAGTAGGAACAGTACCATCCTGGCGGCATTGGGCCATGCATCAAAGTCTGCTGTCGTAAAACCGGTGGTCGTGATGATGGTTACCACCTGGAACAATCCGAGCCGGATCGAATCGAATCCATGGGTATTCCACAGCACAAGCACGGTCAGCAGCGTTGCGCCGAATACGATGCAAGTATACAGTCTGAACTCGGAATCCCGGAACAGGTGATTTGCCCCACCGCGCAGCACCCAGTAATGAAGCGCAAAGTTAGCACCCGCAACGAACATGAAGAATATCACGATGTATTCGATCAGGGAACTCTGGAAGAACGCTATACTCTCGGAATGCGGCGAAAATCCGCCTGTTGACATCGTGCTGAATGCGGTGCAGAGCGCGTCATAAAACGTCATTCCGCTGAGCCAGAGCACAAAAACCTCGACAGCAGAAAACCCGACATAAACCGACCAGAGGATCTTTGCGGTCTGGCTGAGTCTCGGTCTCAGTTTATCGCCGATGGGATCCGGTACCTCTGCGCGGAACAGATCACGCCCCGCAACCGCAAGTTTCGGAAGGATCGCAAGGAAGAGCACGATGATCCCCATGCCGCCGAGCCACTGGGTGAAACTGCGCCAGAATAGCAGACTCATAGGATTATTCGAACAATCCTCGATAGCCGGTAATATCGTCGAACCGGTGGTGGTGAATCCTGACATCGACTCAAATAGCGCATCCAGCGGGGAGATCCCGCTTAATGTGTATGGAAGCGATCCGAACAGCGCTACCGAGAACCATCCGATAGCTACGATAGCGAAACTCTCTTTTATTGGGAGATCGTCAATTTCATGCGCTTTCAGTCCGGAAACGATTCCAACTACAAATGTTATGACCGCGGAGATCAGGAAAGGGTTATAATTCTCGTTATACCAGAGCGCGACCACAAGCGGAACCAGCATCGTCATCCCGAGAAATCTCAGTATCGCGCCTATGAGATTGATAATGGTATTATAATTCATGTTCAATCCGTTTCACTTACCCCGTACCGACGATCCGCACCGTGAGCCTGCGATTCCTTGGACCATCCAGTTCCACGAAAAAGACGCTCTGCCACGTGCCGAGAGCCAGTCTCCCATTCTCGACTGGCATACACACATTGTTTCCAAGAACTATCGCCTGCAGGTGCGAACGTGCATTATTGTCGATCCGGTCATGCGCGTACCCCCCTTGCGGAACTATGAGATTTAGTAATTTTAATATATCCTCTTTGAGTCCGGGCTCATTCTCATTTATGATGATCGCTGTTGTGGTGTGCGGGCTGTATGCCATTGCCATGCCAGTCCCGATCCCGGTCCTTGCGATCTCCTTATTTAAGGATGCCGTGATATCGATGAGTTGTATACGACTGGTTGTCTGGACATTCATCTCTTAATCTGCTTTTGCTCGCTGGATTGTAAAGTTTTTGGCGGTAGGTGGTCTCACGGCTTATGGTGTTACCGGACGCTAAGAGACTTCCGGGACTTCACGACTGGTCCGGGGGAGTGCGGATGATGTCCGGATGATGTCCGGATGGGACCAAGACATGCGGAAGGTTTAAATATGATCAAGTATTCCGAATGTGTGACATACTATTATTCTGCCATAATGTGGCATGAATTACTGTTGATTAGCCGCACAATAACGCCACACCCATGCATAAACAGCATGATCAGGATAGATGCCCTATGCTCCCATTTACACCACCCACGCGAGTGCCCCCATACCTCTTGAAGATGCCACGGTCGGCATCCAGTAGTAATTCATGTTTATTTATTTTTGCAGTCATATTTTCATTATATGATACGGTAAGTACCGCGCTCTGCGTGAACGCGAATGGTCACGAATACGAATTGAGCACAATTCTTAAGTGGGCTATACACAACTTTGGTGTGGCAGGTCTTGTAGGTGTGAAGATGGGTGTGACACTGGTCGCTCTGGCTGCTGTTTACTGGATCGTAGCGAATGGTACTCATCTCGGACGAAATGGAGTAAAAAAGTTTTATGGCGTCTATCTTGGAGTGATATTAAGTAATGCCTATGCAGGTACCTCTAATATTTCCGTAATACTCGGAAATGGTTCTTTCTACCTTTTGGGTTTGAATGCCGTGCAAATAGCGCTGTTGCTAGCATTTCTACCACTGCTCGTGGTGTTATTTTTTGACATCTCATAGAGACTTGTGCTCTGGAAAAAGTTGAGACCGCCCGACAGAGCGCAAGGTATTTCAACATAGCGCAACAATGCCACTCTATGAAAACATACGGAGTTCGCATCTGAATGAATTTGAAAATCCTTAACAAAACAGATACAGAACTGGAAATGGAGATTGTAGGTGAGACGCACACCCTGTTAAACCTCTTAAAAACGATTCTTCTGGAGGATGATGCCGTCGAGATCGCTACGTATGATATCAAGTATCTCGGCATCAGCGAACCGATCATGTATGTGCGCACAAACGGCAAGGATCCGGTGCAGGCGGTGCGGAGTGCAATAAGTACAATGATCGCGATATGTGATGAATTCAAAAGTGTGTTCACAGGTTCGATCGATATATGATGCGAAGGTTTTATCAGTACGCGCATACCAGTGAGGAAATCAATGAGTGAAAGCGAAATCCTTGAAAAGATCAAACAGGCAGAATCAGATGCCAATGCGATGGTCGAACAGGCTCACATAGACCGGAAAAAGGCGGTTGTGGCTGCAAAGGATGAGGCGCGTAAGATTATACATGATGTAGAGGAGCGCGCCAATGACCATGCCGCCCATCTGCTGGGGACTGCGAGAGAGCAGATATCAGAGGAGCGCCAGAAGATCGTTCTTCAGGGAAGAAGTGACGCGAATAAGCTTTTGGATACTGCATCGGGTAAGATCGACAACGCAGTCGATTTCCTACTCGCTGAATTTGAGATGGTAGTTCATGCTAAAACCGAAGCAGATGAGTAAGGTGCTCCTGACCGGGCACAAGGATGTTCTTGAGCCAACCATCGAGACGCTACATGATCTACATGCGCTGCATATCGAGGAGTATGCAGAAGATGATTATTTTCACATCGGAACTCCGCTACCGGGCGCGGAGAATGACTCAAAGAAACTCTTGAAACTGCGTTCGATCGCGAGTTTTCTCGGGATCAAGAAACCGTATCCCAAGCCGATCAATGCTCGCCAGCTATCATCCGAACTCGAAGGAAAGCTCGAAACACTTGGCAGCGTGGTATCGGGGAAACTGGGGCGGAAATCACAGATCGAGGCAGACTTAAAGGATGTGCAAACCGGAATGCACGAGGTTGAGGCGTTCTCAGGGATTCCTGTGAATTTCGACCTCTGCGGAGGGTATGAAACACTTCACGTCTTTGCCGGAACCGTCAAGAAAGGGATGGATGTTCGGGCAGGGCTGAAAGGGATCACAGATGAGTATCAGTTCTTCGCCGGTAACACAGGCGTTTTCATACTATTCGTTCCGGTCAAGCACAGGGAGCAGGTAACAGACCTGTTAGCCGAATACGAGTTTGGCGAGGTCAAGATACCTGCAATCCCGGGCACACCTGACGACCTGATAAGCGAACTTAAGAACCGGCAGGATTCACTTACAAAGGATCTCGAGTCCCTCTCCTCGGAGATCGACTCGGTGAAAGCGGAGTACGAGGATTTCATCCTTGCGAGCGAGGAGTTGTTATCCATCGAGACGCAGAAGAAGGAGACGCCACTGGTCTTTGCGACATCAGAGCATACATTCGTGATCGATGGATGGATTCCAGCAGATGAGTTCGAGACCATGAGATCCAGGGTCGAAGAAGCGACCAGCAACCGGGTTTACGTAATGATTGTGGAAGAGCCGGTCGATGAAGCGAACGTCCCGATCGAATACGACAACCCGAAGATCGTGAAGCCGATGGAAGCGGTCATGAATCTCTATGCCCGCCCGAGATACCACGAGATCGATCCAACTACTTTTGTGTTCATCGCATTCCCGCTATTTTACGGGATGATTCTTGGAGATATCGGGTACGGATTGATACTACTCGGGATATCTCTTTATGGCAGGTCAAAACTGCACGGGGAAGGATGGAACTCGCTTTTCACAGTCCTGATCTACTGTAACATAGTTACACTATTTTTCGGGATATTATATGCGGAATTCCTTGGATTTCCGCTGGCAGGGCTTCATGGGCATCCGGGCTTGATTCCGGGGTGGGATACCATCCCACTCTTTGCGGGTCTGGGCGGTGAGATGGTCACCTATCCGATCCACAGGACGCATCTCGTAACCACCCTTCTTGTAGTAACCCTCTTAATCGGCGTGATACATATCAACGTAGGGCTTATCGCAGGGTTCCGGAATGTGCTTGCGAAACACGGCATGAAAGCGGCGGTACTCGAAAAAGCCGCATGGATCGTGCTGCAAGTTGGCATATTCCTTCTACTCTTCGGAATGATGGGATTTGTCCCGAGTATGCTGCCGGGCGCAGTCATATTCGTCCTTGCAGTCATCATGCTGGTCGCAGGAGAGGGTGGTACCGCTATCATCGAGATACCATCCGTCCTGAGTAACGTCCTTTCGTACTCAAGGCTGCTTGCGGTCGGTCTATCATCGATCGGCATCGCATCAGCGGTCAATATCATGTCCGGAATGATGTTTGAAAGCGGCGGGCTCTTTATAGTAGTTGCAGCGCTCATCTTCATACTCGGACATGCGCTCAATACCGCACTGAGCATAATCGCCCCCGGACTGCACGCACTCAGGTTGCAGTACGTGGAATTCTTTACCAAGTTCTACGAAGGCGGGGGCAGAATATACAATCCATTCGGATACAAGAGAATATACACAGAGGACTAAAAATGACAATAGATATAGCAGCAGCATCAATTGAACAGCTGGCAGCAAACCAGACAGGCTTGATCGCAATCGGGGCAGGGCTCGCAGTCGGACTCGCGGGTCTTGGCTCAGGTCTTGCAGAGAAGGATATCGGTTCCGCAGCGGTCGGGGCATTTACCGAGAAAGAGGAACTCTTTGGTAAGGGTCTTATCATGACCGTTATTCCGGAGACGATCGTTATCTTCGGTTTCGTTATTGCGATCATGATGCTCTTGTGATCATGGGTCTGGAAAACGTAGTTTCAGATATCCTGAAGAGCGCAGAAGCCAAGGTATCTGCAATCGTTGCAGATCGGGATAGCGAGGTATCCTCGATTGTTGAGGAGGCAAAGCGCACAGGCGAGCGGATCACTGGCGAGAAGGTGGCATCTGCCGAAGAAGAGGCGACACGCATCAGAAAGCAGGAGATCTCTGGCGCGAATCTTGAGGTAAGAAGGATGATGCTTAATACGCGCAAGGAGATACTGGACGAGACCCAGAGGCAGACAGCAGAGCGTCTCCATGAACTGGACACCGAATCTCTCCTAAGGTCGCTCATCCGGGCGCATAGTGATGACGCCACGCGGGTATACTCAAGTAGGCAGGATCAACCGCTCGTTGAGAGATTGTGCGATGAACTGCTTGAAGATAAACTGACAAAACTCGAATACGCAGGTAATATCGACTGCATAGGCGGAATCGTCCTTGAAACTGAGGACGAGGCAGTCAGGTTGGATTACACATTCGATACCATCATAGGTGAGGTCAGCGAGCGGTCGATGAAGCAGATCTCTAACATCCTCTTTGGCTGATATGATTCTTGTCCTGTCGATCGGCGGTTCCGTGATCGACCATGATCGGGATCGGCTCACAGAGTACGCAAAGGTACTTCGGGATCTGAGATCAGACCACACAGTCTTTGTTGTGGTCGGGGGCGGCGCGACTGCCCGCGATTACATCGGAATGGCACGTACATTCGATGCGGATGAGGCGTTCTGCGATTTGATCGGGATTGCAGTCACCAGATTGAATGCCCGCCTCCTGATTGCCGCTCTCGGAAGTGCCGCGTACCCGGTTCCTCCGGAGACGCAGGAAGACGCAAACGTCGCCGCGCTCTCTGGTAGGATCGTTGTTATGGGCGGGACGATCCCTGGGCACACGACCGATGCGGTCGCGGCAATCCTTGCGGAATACGTTCACGCCGACATCTTGATCGATGCCACATCCACAGACGGCATATACACAAAAGACCCGAAGAAATATCCGGACGCTGTGAAACTGGATGAGCTATCCCCGGCACGCCTGATCGAGATTATCGCTGCTGAGAGGATGGAGGCTGGCGCGAATCTGCCGCTTGATATGCTTGCAGCAAAGATCATCGAGCGATCAGGGATTCTCACAGTCGTTCTCGATGGGAGGGAGCCCGGACAGGTGGTAGACGCTGTTAATGGGAAGCGGGTCGGGACATATCTGCGGTGATGTCGATTTTTTCACAAAAAATCGAGTAAAAACTGCCCTTCGGGTGGGGGTGGCGATATCGATTATTTCACTTTCGGGAAGTTGTTTCCGGTATAACGGCGTGCCCTTTGTCTCCCTGAAATAGGTATTGCAATGCTTGCAGTGACACTGTCTGGAAATTAAGTGATTTTATCACCGCGGAGGGCGCAGAGTTTCGAGACCGCGAAAGTCCTCTGCGCATGAATGTCGCCTCCGAAAGGATGAGCACGCATAAGCAAACTACCATGTTTGATTTACACTGCTGCGTTCGTCAGATACAAGAATGGAAGAGGTGTCGTCGCATAACATAGAGGTTTAATGTAAATGAAAGCATACTTTGGGTGAGTGAGGAGAGTAAGCCCCCTTCTGTTCATAGCAGCATTCGACTTCGCGCCATACCCGGGCACGGCTGGACTCCGCTTCTCGCTTTCGCGATTGCCCTGTGTTGGCTTGCACCCACGGGGATTCACCGTTTCATCCATCGACAACGGATCGCCAGAAGCGACCCATCGATGCCACAGCATTATGCGACCTCAGCCTTCCGGCATCATTGCATTGGCATATCGTGGTAGCGTTTCTGTGTCAGAGCCAGAACTCTCGCCCTAAGCCATTTCGGCATCCGTGTGTCCAGTGGTGGAGGGACTTTCCTCACGACTTGTTGTCGCGGCGGCTGCTCTTCCTCTCTCGGTTGTGGTCTAGTCTCTCGATGGTATTATATGTTGTCACGGGTGGCGGCAGAGATGGGGTCTTCTGCCGCATATCTATAATATCTTAAAACACACAAGTCAGAACCAGAGCACAAGATGAATTGCCAGCCCCAGATAATGGGATAAAGGAATAGTGAAATAACCATGTGGGACGCCATATTAAACAAATTCAAGAAATATCCGGCGCAGGAGCGGGTCGTGCGCCTGCTGCTGGAGCGCGGCTTTCAGGTCACACCGGACGGAAAGGT
>DAOURL010000144.1 GCA_030625165.1 Methanosarcinales archaeon
ATAGTATATAAAGCCACTGTGCCTTTCCGGTAGTTTTTGTGTGTTTAGTAACCTTTAAGTACTTTTTAGTACTTTTAAGTACTTTTTAGTGCTTTATTTCCATAGCTTTATTAAAAACCATTTTTATGTCATGTTTCGATGTTTGCTCTTTATTCATGCCACGACAGAAAAAAGACGTATGTCGAAAAACTTTCAATGGCACTAAATATTTTTTTAATGTGGTGAATATTCTAAGTTGACTGCGCGCACACCGCGCACAACCCCCAAAAACATACGACATAAAAGACCATCCAAAAGACTCGCCAAGCACAGCATATCGGATTTCGTTCTCAACACGTACCTTATGTGGTATAAACTCGTGGTTGAAAACCTCCTCCATCTCAAACCATCTTGCCCCATGATTCATCTTCGCCGCCCTCTTCGTCCATCAACCGATATATTCTTTGGCAGAAGCATGAAAGGTAGATGCCATGCCAGATCTGATCATCAAGGATGCGAAGGTGCTGCTGAATGGCAGCCTTCAGCACGTCAATATCGCGATAGGGGACGGGAAGATCATAAAGGTCGCAAAGGTTGGAGGGGGAGTATCCAGCGGCGCAGAGGTGATCGATGCCAGGGGCGCGCTGACGCTTCCGGGTGTGATCGATGCACATGTCCACTTCCGGGATCCCGGACTTACGCACAAGGAGGACTGGTACACTGGCTCGTGCGCCGCTGCTGCCGGTGGCGTGACCACGGTCATCGACCAACCGAACACAGCACCTCCGACACTGGATAAGAAATCGTTCAACCTCAAACTGAAATCTGCAAAACGAAAGTCGATCATCGATTTCGGGATCAACGGCGGCGGTGTCCCCTCTGCAAACCTTGAGGAACTGTGGGGTCTCGGCGTGACCGCATTCGGGGAGATTTTCATGGCGGATGGGGATCTATCGGTAAGCGAAAGTGAACTTGCGGATCTGCTGAAGTCGATTGGGGGACTTGGGGCAATTGCAACTATCCATGCGGAAAACGGAGAACTGTGCAGCCATTTCACTGAAGAGTTGCGCAGGATACGCCGCCCCGAGGTCTATTCACGCGCACGACCGAACATCTGCGAGGCGATCGCTGTCGAGCGGGTGCTTGAGATGCAGGAAGAGACCCCGATCCCGGTGCGCATACATATCTGCCACCTGAGCACGAGGGAAGGGATCGGCGTGATCAGGCGCATGAAATATGGAAAAAAGGAAGCCCCGTTCACCTGCGAGGTGGCACCGCACCACCTCTTCCTCGATTATAAGGACTGGGCGCGTCTCGGCACGTTCGGGAAGATGAACCCGCCGCTTCGGAAGCGGTGTATGCAGCACCTCTGGAACGGCTTAAACGACGGCACCATCGATATCATAGCGTCCGATCATGCGCCGCATACTGAGGAGGAGAAGCGGGCAGGTATCTGGGATGCGCCAGCAGGCGTCCCCGGCGTCGAGACGATGCTGCCGCTGATGCTTAATGCCGTAAAGCAGAATTTGATCCCGCTTGCGCGGGTGATCGAGGCGATGAGTGCAAAGCCGGCACAGGCATTCTGCCTCGATGACAAGGGGCAAATCAGGGAAGGATACGATGCCGACCTTGTTCTTGTTGATACGGGTAATATCCGGAAGATAACGGTCGATCAACTCCACAGCAAAGCCGGATGGACGCCGTTTGAGGGGCGAGAAGGGATATTTCCGGAACTGGTACTGTCCCGGGGCGAGGTCGTGTACGATGCTGAGATCACGGGCAAGCGGGGGCGCGGGAAATTCCTGAGCGGAAAAGGGTATGTTGATGAATGCTAACCACTCAGGTATGTTGATTGGTCGCACGATTGCGATTCTGCACTTTCTGACAAGAAAGATAACCGCGGAGGGCGCAGAGGAACGCAGAGTATTTAACCGTTTATTTCCCCTCCGCGTCCCTCTGCGCACTCTGCGGTTAAATTCCCGGTTTGGTTACAGTACCCCCCATGTCCCGGGTAGTCCCTGTATAGTGAAGTCCCACGATAGTGGTTTTAGGTACCTGAGGAGTTACGATGAATGATTGGTTATGGGCCGTGAAATGGATGAGCGCATGGAGATAACACCACTTGCTTTCGACAGCTTCGGTGCCAGATCGATGGCGACATTTGTGGAGACAGAGGACGTCTCGATCCTGATCGACCCTGGAGTTGCGCTCGGTCCGAGCAGATACCGGCTGCCTCCACACCTGCTGGAGGTCGAGAGAGAACTGGAACTGTGGCAGGATATCAAGGATCATGCAGCGCGTGCAGACGTCCTCGTGGTCTCCCACTATCATTACGACCATCACAACCCGGAAGAACCCATGCTGTATGGAGATAAAATTCTGTACATAAAACATCCTGAAGAGAATATAAATAAGAGCCAGACCAGAAGAGCAGCGTATTTCCTGAAAAAGTTAAAAGACATCCCGAAATCCATAAAAACTGCGGATGGGAGCGAATTCAGGCATGGCAAGACCCTGATCCGGTTTTCAGATGCTGTGTGCCACGGAACGAACCCGAGACTTGGATTTGTGGTGCAGACATCAATCGAATGCGGCGGCGAGAAGTTCATCCATACAAGCGATGTCGAGGGTCCGGCGATGCCAGATCAGATACGGTTCGTGATCGATGAGCAGCCGGATGTTGTCATACTGGACGGACCGATGACGTACATGCTCGGGTTCAGATACTCGAAGAAAAGCCTTGACTTGAGCATCGAAAACATGATACGGATCATCACCGAGACGCCAGCGCACACGATCATTCCTGATCATCATTTTATGCGCGATTTGAGGTACAGGGAGCGGATCGCACCGGTGTATGAGGCAGCAGACGATGCCGGGAAGAGGGTTATAACCGCTGCGGAGTATGCAGGACGTGATATCGAGAATCTCGAAGCGAGGCGGAAGGAACTGTACGGGGCATGCTTGTAATATCTGTATGGTGCCACGAAACCTGCACAAATACGCTTGCTTGTGCTTTATATCTGTGTTTCAGCAGCCGCCTGCAGGATCACGGGGGCGCCCGGGCGATGTGACGCTGCCCGCGCCGCCACTGACCGGCTCATCCCCTGTCGTCTCTGGTGAGCCATCCACGATCGAACATCCGTACAACGATTACCAGAGCATCGACGAATGGAATCTCGGGAGAGTTTGCACAACTTGATCAGTCCCTTATCATCCGTTAATATCACCCTCGCCCACAGTTCACACCGGCTCTGCCCGCTCCCAGTAGTGCGCATACAGATCGCGGCACCACCTGCAGAACCGGGGATCGTCCCCCACAACCATCGTCGAGTGATCCATGCTGCCGTCTGTGAATGGCAGTTTGAACCCGCATCCGCGATCTGTTACCGCACCACAGATCGGAATGGTTGGAAGCGTCCTGATCTCGATTGCGTGCGGTGGTATGTTCGCATCCGCAGTCATACATTCATCCACAATCGCGGAGACCTTCGCACGGTACGTCTCAGGAAGGATCGCTCTGAAGATAACGCCTGACTTCGCTCTCTCAACAATCATCGGAACTATCGAGTCCATCAAACCATCGACCATCCCGCAGTGATACCGCTCTACATTCCGCAGCCTCTCCTGCATAAAATTCATCGCCTCGATTGTGCCGTTGATGAACCTGGCGCCAGAGAGGTCGCCAAACCGCATGACGAGTTCGCGGGGGATCGGTGTGGTGTCGTGGGTGAGGAAAAAGTCGCTATTCTTGTAGGCGAAGTCGATTCCGGGCAGGAACGAGAGCATGAGCCTTCCAAGCGGTGTTATTGCGTAGCTGCCTGCAGCGAGTTTCTCGATCAAGTTCATCCCTGAGAGTCGCTCTATCTGGCGGGACGCTTCAGACGTGGTTATCTCCATCTGGTCTGCGATCTTCGTGAATGTCATGGGCGCGGTCTCGAGCGCATGGAGTATCTCGAGCCGGGTTTCGCCTGAGAGTTCAAAGAGGAGTTTTGATAGGGTCATGTCTGTGTTGTAGCATCGATGATACCGGGGTCGCATCAATCATGCATTGAGCCATATCTGGCGAAGAGACACTTAATTGCTACCCTGCACCAATCATCCTTTGCTCGAGGAGTTGAACATAATGGTTGGTAAAAACAAACGTATGTGCCCTGTTGAAAGAGCAGGTGGACTCGATAATAGAGTTAGAAGATTATTGCAGAATCCACAAAAAATATTAGGGAATTATGTAAAAGAGGGAATGACAGCTTTGGATTTAGGTTGTGGTCCAGGCTTTTTCTCAGTTGAAATGGCTAAAATGGTTGGAGAATCCGGTATAGTTATTGCTGCAGACTTACAGGAAGGAATGCTTCAAAAAGTAAAAGATAAAATTCAAGGAACAGAAATTGAAAAGAATATTCAATTACATAAATGCAAAGAAGATAAAATAGGAGTTACAGAAAATGTTGATTTTATTTTAGCTTTTTATATGGTTCACGAAGTTCCGGATCAGAAAAAGTTATTTGAAGAAATAAAATCAATATTAAAACTAAATGGAAAAGTTCTTATTGTAGAGCCAAAACTGTTTCACGTTTCAAAGCAGGCGTTTGAAGAAACTATGATAATAGCTAAGGGAATCGGCTTAGAACCTGTTGAAAAGCCAAAAATTTTATTGAGCAGGGCAGCGATTTTAGAAAAATGGTAACTACTCAGGTATGCTGATTGGTCTCCCGATTGCGATCCTGTATTTTCTGGCAAGAAAAATAACCGCGGAGGGCGCAGAGGAACGCAGAGCGTTTAACAGTTTTATCCCCCCTCCGCGTCCCTCCGCGTACTCTGCGGTTAAATTCCAGGTTTGGTTACAGTATTCCCCACGTCCCGGGTAGTTCCTGCATAGTGAAGTCCCCCGATAGTGGTTTTGGGTACCTGAGTAGTTACGAAAAATGCTAACTTAAAATTAAAATTAAAAATGAAATATAGAAATACCAAACCTACGCTCCGATAACCGGGTACAATGCCCCACTCCCTTTTGGTCGTTACACCCAAATCACCCTCCCGTTGGTCGAGCAACTTCATATATCGGTAGTGTCCCATAAACCATGACTTTGAATTAATGATTATCAGGCTTGATGGCGATTTTGCATAGATTTGCTGTGTCATTCAAAATCACCATCAGTAGGGTGCATAAAAGGTGGAAAATTGTGTTAGGTCACGAAAGTTAGCACATTACTCATATATCCCAAACGTTAT
>DAOURL010000071.1 GCA_030625165.1 Methanosarcinales archaeon
ATACTGTAACCAAACCTGGAATTTAACCGCAGAGTACGCGGAGGGACGCGGAGGGGAAATAAACTGTTAAACGCTCTGCGTTCCTCTGCGCCCTCCGCGGTTATTTTTCTTGCCAGAAAATACAGGATCGCAATCGGGAGACCAATCAGCATACCTGAGTAGTTACCTTCAGGATTACATTCAAGAGGTCTGAGAAGAGAGGTCTGGAAATTTCGGTAACAGGTGGCACAGTAAGCGACATGGATCTTCGCATATCAGAGTTGATTAAAAACGGTGAGATAGTTCGCCGTCCGGATGTGGAGAGATTGTTGCAACTTTCTTATGCCAGTGCTCAGAGGCATCTGGCTAATCTTGTGGAGCGAGAACTGATATTATTTGAGGGCGCTCCAAAGACGGGTAAATATGTCCTGACCCGGAAAGGAGAGAAGTTTCTTGCATCTTTGAAGAAGAAAAGGGATCATCGATGACCCGGCAGGACATCTGTCAAGGAGTATTCTGGGAATTGTTTGGGGATGTAACTAAGTCACTGACTAAGTCAGAAAGCAGAGGTGATGTAGTAAGTGATGTAGTAAGTGATGTAGTTCTATGCATAAGCATAGATTCTGGGGATCAAAATCCATGATCACATCATCGTATCGAAAGATAGCCACACGAGCATGAAGGAGATGGGGCTGTTGCCGTAAGGTCGAAGGAGTCTGAAAAAGAGCATCCGGGAATCGGGTATATGCCTGAAGGTGCGTGGGCATGACACTGTCTGAAAATCAAGCGATTTATCACCGCGGAGAACGCGGAGGGCGCAGAGTTTCGAGACCGTTTTCAACCCTCTGCGTGGCTCTGCGCACTCTGCGGTAGAATATAAGGGCATGGCGATTTCACTGAAAAAATCGACAGTGCCCGTGGGCATATATTCTCGGAGCAAGTCCGGTAACGCCTCCGGCGTCGACGCTTGCGTTATCCGCGAAGGTCGAGAGGTCGCGGCAGGAGATACCCGCGATCGAGGAAGTGTATCGCAGGTGAAGAGCCGTCCGGACACGCCCAAAACCATTATGTGAAATTACACGCACCATGGTAGTGGCAAGGATTAATAAAATCACTCTCCAAAAGGATTTAAGAAAAAACGGTGCATCTGATGGATTTTACGAAACATCTTGCAGATAAGACGATCGTGCTCGGCATAACCGGCAGCATCGCTGCTGTACGAACCATCGAACTGGCGCATGAACTGATCCGCCGAGGAGCTACGGTGCAGGCAGTGATGACCGAACCTGCGACGCGCATCATCCACCCGGATGCGATCGAATGCGCAACAGGGCGCGCTGCGATCACCGGGTGGACCGGCAGGGTTTCGTGGGTCGAGTACTGCAGTGGTGGCGGCAATGGTGATTGCAGCGGAGGCAGTGTCAGAGCCGCTGACCTGCTGCTGATTGCGCCGTGTACTGCAAGCACGATCGGGAAGATTGCGCACGGCATCCCTGACACTCTCGTCTCGATATTTGCAACAACAGCAATCGGCGCAGGGGTTCCGGTCATCGTAGCGCCTGCCATGCACGAGAGTATGTATACTCCGATCGTACGCGGGAACATTGAGATCCTGCAGGATCAGGGCGTCACGATCGTGGGTCCCGTTATTGAGGAAGGGAAAGCAAAGATCGCTCCTAACGAGGATATCGTGCGGTGGGTAGAGCGGGCGCTTGGCGGCTACGCGCTTTTCGGCATCCGGATACTGATCACTGGTGGAGCGACCGCAGAGCCGATCGATCCTGTGCGCATCATCACGAGCAGGGCATCAGGCAGGATGGGGTCTGCACTTGCTTACGAGGCGTTCCGGCGCGGGGCTGATATGACGCTCGTGCACAGCGGGCGGATCGGGTTTTCTGGCATCCGGGAGATCTATGTGGAGACCGCAGAAGAGATGACAAATGCGGTTCTTGGCGAGCTTGGGACTGATGGTGGGTACGATCTGCTGATCAGCGCTGCCGCGATCTCGGATTATACGCTCGATCCTGCCGCCGACAAGATCAGGTCGGGCAGCCAACTGACGCTTGACCTGCGCCCGACACGGAAGTTGCTTGAGGCGGTGCAAAGCAAGCATCCCGATCTGGCGGTTGTCGGGTTCAAGCTGGAGACTGCTGGGGGCGAAGCGTTGATCGAGCGTGCGAAGGAGGCGATGAACCGCTATGGGCTTTCTATGGTTGTTGCGAATACCGTAGAGAGCATGGGTGGCGGCGAGGGAGAGGTCTGGATCATCACTGAGGGGGGACGAAATGTCATTCATGCCAGCGGCACGAAAGACGCGATTGCAGCTGCGGTATTTGATTCTGTCGAGCAGGTGATGGGCACGGCGGGCGATGAAATGTCATGAGTGTGCCGAGCAAAATTCACTATATGGCTGTTGAAAATCCAAGCCTCTATGAAAAGTTAGCCACCACCTCATAACTAACCGTAAGGGGGCTCATAGTAACCTCGGAGCCAAGAATACGGCAGGAGGTGCAGTTATCGAGCTCTACTCGACAGCACACGAAAGCAATTCGTGCGATTCGCCCAAACGTGTGCATTCGTGTTTGATACAAGCACCAGAGCCAGGTCAACAGCCCTATAAGTGCAAGAAGGTTTATGTGATTACACTGCTCATGATTGCATTATGATTAGAGGGCTGCATCTGCGCAGAGTTTGTGTTGTGGTCTTTGTGTACGCCTCATTGCTACTGCTCATGAGCGGTGCATCGGCACTGGAGGCAAGAGCAGGCGATGATCAGACTGTATCACCGGGTACTATGGTCGAGCTGGATGGTTCGGGATCAACTGGCACCGGCACATTGACATATAACTGGACCGAGAGCAGCACCGTACTAAGCGTCCAGGAATCCTTCAGTCATGAATTTTCGATAGGCGAACACACAATCACGCTGACCGTATCAGACGGCACCAACACCGCCACTGATACTGTAACCGTGCGTGTGAACCAGCCCCCGATTGCGGATGCAGGCGATGACCGGGTCATACTGCCTGATACGTACATCAAACTCGACGCATCCGGATCCAGCGACCCCGACGGCAGCATCGCATCTTATAAGTGGACCGAGGACGGGGTGGAACTCAGTACCAGAAAATCGTTTAACAAGATCTTTGATGCCGGAAGACATGAGATCACTCTTGTCGTGACCGATAACGATGGCGATACTGGCGAGGATACTCTCGAGATCCTGGTCAACTGTGCACCGATCGCAGACGCGGGACCCGACATGACCGTGCCGGAAGGGACGCGTGTTCACTTCAACGCATCCAATTCCAGCGACTCTGACGGCAATACCATGTACTATGAGTGGAAGGAGGATGGTGTCGGCATCCTCAATCTTGCGCAATCATTCGATATGGTCCTCCCGATCGGCACGCACAGCATCATGCTGACCGTGACCGATGGATACGGGGCAACCGCTACTGACCGGGTGGCAATCGAGGTCACTGCTGTAGACCAGAAGCCCCCGATAGCGGATGCGGGATCCGATCAGGCAGTGCTCATTGGAACCGCGGTCATGCTGGATGCATCCGGTTCCACAGATCCGGACGGAGAGATCGTGAAATACGAATGGCTCGAGGACTCTGCCGTAATCAACGAATCGATGGTCTTTGAGCATATCTTCCCGAAAGGAGTACACCACATAACGCTTAGAGTGACCGATGACGGTGGTGCATCAGGTACGGATGACGCCACGATCACGGCACGGTCGAGCATGGACATGCCCGAGGCAGATGCTGGCGCAGACCGCGAGGCACTCGAGGGAACAGAGATCATACTCGATGCATCCCGCTCAAGCGGAGAGAACCTGACATACCAGTGGATTTTAAACGGCACCACCATCTCGGAGGAGCGGATGTTCTACCATCTCTTCGATCCTGGCGCATACACAGTCACGCTCAGCGTGACCGATGAGTATGAATGCACCGCTACCGATGAGGTCAGTGTCGTGATCACCACTCCCGCGGTGGGCGGGGGGACAAGTCACATACCTGCGATGCCAGAGGTGTCCCAGACCCGCGGATTATGGTCATATCTTCTGGCGGCGATTGTTCTGATACTGGTGCTTGCAGGCATCGTCTTGATGCGGCGGAGATCCACCACCACCAGATCCACCGGAACCGCTTACGGATATAAATACAAGGAATATACGCCCCCTCCTGATAAGACTGGAAGCAAGTCCGGCAAAACGATCGTCAAACCCGATCCCAAACCTGCTACCAAAACCGCTACCAAACCCAATACCAGGATTGCGCCGCCAGAACCTAAACCCGTGCCGGTGCAGCCAAAGATCATGATGAAGGTAAGGGTACTCGATTCCGCGTCGAGAACGCCGATACCGGGAGCGGCGGTGCAGACCGGATCAGCCACCCAAAAGACCGATGCTTCCGGAGAAACGATGTTCACACTGGATCGTGGCGGGCAGCGCACGGTCAGCGTAAGCGGCATCCCGAACCTGTACGAGGGTAGAACTGTCCCTGTGGACGGGGATACCGCAACAATCCTGTTGTCATCGGCAGTCCGCCCTGATCAGGAGCAGGATGCAAGATTGCGCTTCGTCAGGGAAGCGTTTGAGAACCGGTACCGTGAGGTATCCGGTTATGACCGGTGCATCCCTAACTTTTACCGGAGTGTGGCACAGCGTTTGATCGAATGTGTACGCGGGATGACGGCAATACATTTTATACGCGGGAAGGCAGGACCGAAAGAGGTGACTGATCAGATGATATCGGTCATCGAGTCTGTCTGCACGGAACTATCCGAGATCATGGTCTCCAAACGAAATATTGACCTGTACGCACGAAGCATAGCGGGTAACGAGAACTCAGCTGGATGCAACGCAAGCCAGATCAGATACGATCTACTCTCCGATCTGATAGCGAGTCCGTCCGGATTCGTAGCGGCAACCAGTCCGAAGGTGGAGCAGGCGCTCCTCGAGATCGACAGGGAGATCACGTCGAGGACGCGGGATATGAGCGTACTCCCGATAACCGGGGTCTGGTCGATTGCAAAAAGTTTGCTTGCGGATCAGTCGGGAGACGATCTCGAACACGCGATACGGATATTGATCGCAGATGCTCTACTTATGTATGCAAAGGAGATGTATGAAAATCCTGAAATTGTGAAACGAATGAAACAGGGGATACTATGAAGATTATAACAATACTCGTCATCGCACTGATTGCCGCGCTCTGCATCGGGGGTATGAACATGGGTGGTGCGGCTGCTGCTCCTGATGATCCTAATGACCCCGATGCGCCAGATGCGCCGAACAGACCACCTACCACCACACCTACCACTTCACCGGCTGCTGCACCGGCTGTCACGCCGGATAGAGGGGGGCCGGATGCAAGCGGGACCGGGAGTATCGATGATGATACGGTCGTAGATGCCGCGAATGCAAACCGGGTACTGCTCGATTACTCGATCGATACCATTGCTGTGGTCTCGATGGGTGCGGAAAACTACTATGTCGTCAGTTACAAAAACGCCGTCTGCGGGAGGGGGATCGAGATCTTCACAGACGATGGTACGGTTGTGACCGATGCATCGATCGTCGATGCGGTTCTTGAGGCGGCTGCATGGAGGGATGCAGCAATGAAGCTCGATCCTGATGAGATCAGTGCCATCAAAGCCCTTGTGGGGTCGCCGCAGGTGATCGAAAAAACCCGCATCAGCCTGATCACATCATGCGACTCGCTCGATGTGCTGAGCAATGATATCGCAAGTTCGGATGTTGCGGATTACGGGGTGCTTTCCACTTTTGGTGAGCGATTTTTAGAGGTGGACGGGAAGATGGTGGAGATGGTAAATGGAACCGGTTTTTTCTTAGGCGATCTGACAGGGCACCAGAGAACGATCTCAGACATCGTAGACGAGGCGAACAGCACCAAGAAGTCACTGTACGCGGACTGGAAGGGGAGAGACAATGCTAAAAATCGTGTTTTCGGGACGCTTGTACTGATCGTTATTATATTAATGGCTGCAACCTCGCTGATACTTATGAAATCGAAGGATAAGGAACTATCTATTAAAAAACGTGCACACAAACTCTTCGAAAGGAAAAAAGAGAATATCATCGATCAATTGCACAGCCGCGATGCTGACGAGCGTGCCAGATCCGCTCTGATGGCTGGCGCGTCCGTAGAGGTCGATGAATCCATTGTTCCGCATCTGATCGTGCTCCTCGACGACGCCGACGATCGCGTTCGCGCCAATGCCGCGCAGTCGATCAGGCGCATCGGACAGAAGAACAGGAACCTTGTGCAGTTCGCAAAAGAGCCGCTCAAACGTCATCTCGACGATCCGAGCGATAAGGTGAGAGATGCCATGACACAGGCGTATCAGGTGGTCTGGGGCGAGACTGTAGATGCGGTGGAAATGGCAGGGAATGTGGAGGCGGTAGGGGCGACAGAAGTGGCAAAGGAGCCAGAGGCTGTCGAATCTGCTGTTGTAACGGCGGAGGAGCCCGAAGAAGCGATTGTGAAAGCCACGCTTACCGATGCACAGCAACGGCGCCTCCATGAACTGAAACATCGGGTAAACCAATCGATAAGCAACCTCCCGATAGGATGCGATCTCTGCATCCCGCACTATCTCCTGAGCATCTGCACCACGGTTGCCGATATGGTCGGGCACGCACGGGGTGCGGACAGCGAGATGATCGACGAGATGATCGGTGCCGGCGAGATGACCTGTAAATACATTGCGGATTTGATAGAGAACAGTAGATTTATTGACATCTGCATCTCAAAGAATATGGGCGCGTTCGACGATACCGGGTTTGTAGCAGGAGCCCGGGAATATTCGGACCAATTGGATGCCCTGATCAGCGATCCGATGGGGTTTGCAGATTCACTGAATATGGAAGAGGAACTGTGGGCAGTGGATAGCGCGATCACAGGGAAGATGGGCGAACTGATGATCATACCGATATCCGGGCTGTGGAAGGTGTCAAAAAGTGTTTTCGATGATGCATCCGACGAATCAGGGACCAAACGCGCATTTATGGTCATGATATCACTGGTCATCCTTGGAAGAATACGCGAGATGATGGAGAACCCCGAGATCGTCAGAAGGTTGAGGTTGTAAACGGGATAAAATGGGTGCTGACATGTCACAGGAAAAGAACACGATCGAGGAATACGATGCGATCTTAAAGGAGGTCAGGGGACTGATGGTCGCAAAGAATGCGGATTATGGGGATTCGTGGAGAGAGATGCGACTGCCGTCAATAACAGACCAGATACTCGTTAAAGCATACAGAATACGCAGCATTGAGGAGTCGGAAGGATCTCCAAAGGTTTCCGAAGGTATTGAGTCCGAATACAGGGATATCCTGAATTACTGCGTATTTGCGCTGATAAAATTACGCGACAAAAAAACGGCATGAGCGAAACGGAGCAGGGACGCTACATCATCTTATGCAGCATCGGCAGCATTCTTGCGGTGCTCTGGGGCGGGAATTGATCGAGACCTTGATATGTGCAGCGTCCTAAGCTGATGACCATGAACGTTATATGCTTCGATCTGGAAGGTCCGCTGTCGCCGCAGGACAATGCCTACGAGGTAACCTCCTTAATTGATAACGGAGATGCGATATTCGAGACGCTGAGCCGATACGACGACGTACTGGCGCTTGCGGGTCGCGAGAATTACGAGCCAGGTGATACGCTTGCGCTCATCGTCCCGTTCCTGCTTGTGCACGGAATCAGGGAAGAGGATATTACAGAGATCTCATCGCGTGCACGGATCGTGTCCGGCGCAAATGACCTGATTGCGAGATTGATGGCAGACGACTGGGATGTGCACATTATCTCGACGAGTTATGAGCAGCACGCCTACCAGATCGGTGCAGCGCTTGGCGTTTCCAGGGATCATATCTCATGCACGCGGCTCGACCTTGAGGGATTACGGGGGAGACTCACAGATGATGATATCGCTTGCATACGCGGTATCGAGGACGAGATCCTCAGCACTGAAGACGAAGAGGCGGTGTTTCGGAGATTGGATGATTTCTACTTTGGCGAACTGAAAGAGACAGCGCTTGGCGATATCTTTTCACTGGTGCGGGTGGTCGGAGGTGCACGCAAAGTCCAGGCGATGGAAGAGATCGCGGCCAGCCACGGCATGACGCCCGGGGACGTGGTCGTTGTCGGGGATTCGATCACAGACTTTGCGATGCTCGGGCGTGTGCGGGATGCGGGCGGGATTGCGATTGTTTTCAATGGCAACGAGTACGCAGCCCCTTATGCGAACATCGCGCTCTGTGGAACCGATATCGGGCTCTTGTGGGAGTTTGCGCTGGCGTGTGCACGCGGGGATGATGCAATCGAACTGGCACGCAGGATGGAGCAGGAATACAGGAACGATCCGCGAGTCGATTGCCTCGTTGGAGCGGATGCGGGTAAGATCGCAGATGTCGTGGAGGCGCACAAGCGGTTTCGGAAACTGGTTCGCGGCGAGGCTGCGAAACTGGGATGAATGAGACTGTTAGCGCCGCCTGGGAACCCCGCCGCAAAACTTGAAGCGAAAAAGAGAACCGGGCGGCGCGGGCAAACACCCCGTGCCAGCCAGCAGTAGGATATGGTTCTCTATTTGTAACTACTCAGGTACCTGAAACCACTATCAGGGGACTTCACTATGCAGGAACTACCCAGGACATGGGGCATACTGTAACCAAACACGGAATATAACCGCAGAGTGCGCAGAGGGGCGCGGAGGGGAAATAACTGGTTAAATGCTCTGCGTTCCTCTGCGCCCTCCGCGGTTATTTTTCTTGCCAGAGAGTACATGATCGCAATCGAGAGACCAATCAGCATACCTGAGTGGTTACCTCTATTTTTTCTTTAACAGTTCAAAGAACCGCTCCCGGTCCATTCCAGCCTGCTTCAGGATACCAAGCAATGTCCCTCTCTTCACCTCTTTCTTATCCGGGACAACGACCAGATATGTTTTATCTATGCTCTTTTTATATAATGAGATATGGCTTCCTTTCTGCCTGATGGGTTTGAATCCATCCCTTTCCAGTGCCTTGGGGATCTCTTTTACGGATAGGATTGGAAGCTTCATGCCATGCTTGCCTGCAAAGGTGTAGTTACGTACTCGCTCAGTACAATCGAGTCGCTAACAGTTTTCAGATCGACTCCAGCATCCGCCAACACCTCTTCCAAAATCCCTATATCTCGTGCAGACTCGAGATATAGCTCAACAGCCTCAACTATATTCTCCTTTGCCTCCCCGATGGTCTCGCCCTGACTTACAACCCCCAGTTCAGGGGACATTATCGAATAGCCACCTTCTATTTCTTCTCTTATGAGCGCAGTAAAAATTATTCTCATTCCATCACCATGATTGAGCTAATCTGTCTCTGCTTATACTATACTCTTCTTCGCCACTCTTCTCTTAAAAGTTCGCCGCAGGCAATGCGAGAGGTATCTGGGAACCCCCGCCGCAAAACCTGAAGCGAAAAAGAGAACCGGGTGGCGCGGGCAAGCACCACCGGCACGATCTGTAGAACCTTCCCGCGAATACAGGTCATTCGCGAATGTATATAAGTACGATGAACCCAACTATCATATAATCATCCATGACAGCGAAAACGATATTGGAGATCAACGAACGGATCCGGGATGGCAGCGCCTGCGTCCTCACTGCAGAGGAGATGACTGAGTACATACGTGAGCACGGCGCAGGAAAAGCGGCGCAGGAAGTCGATGTGGTCACGACAGGCACATTCGGGGCGATGTGCTCATCAGGCGTATTCTTAAATTTCGGGCACTCTGATCCGCCGATCCGGATGCAGCGCGTGCATTTAAATGGAGTCGAGGCGTATTCAGGCATAGCCGCAGTCGATGCATATCTCGGTGCAACACAGCCGTCCGATTCGGACGAATCTTATGGCGGCGGGCATGTGATCGAGGATCTGATCGCAGGGCGGGAGATCGATGTACACGCCGAATCATCCGGAACTGACTGCTATCCGCGCAAGATACTGGATACTAGCATAACGATCGATGATCTGAATCAGGCAGTGATGCTAAACCCGAGAAACGCATATCAGCGGTACGCTGCCGCAACAAACTCAACAAAACGCACCCTGTACACATACATGGGAACGCTCCTGCCGGGATTTGGCAATGTCGCATACTCTGGTTCCGGCGTGCTCTCGCCGATCTTCAATGATCCCGAGTTCAGGACGATCGGCATCGGCACAAGGATATTTCTGGGAGGTGCAAAGGGGCATGTGATCGGCAGCGGAACCCAGCACGATCCCGATAACAATTTCGGAACGCTGATGGTCTCAGGGAATCTCAAGGAGATGGATACGAGATACGTGCGCGGCGCTATCTTTCGCGGATACGGGATCAGCATGTATGTCGGGATCGGCATCCCGATACCGATCTTAAACGAGGAGATCGCCGCCGCAACAGGGATTAGCGATGCAGAGATCAAAACGAATGTCCTGGACTACGGGGTATCAGGACATCCCGCTATGCGAGAGGTCACGTATGAGGATTTAAAGTCCGGAATCGTTGACCTTAATGGAAAGGAGGTTCGAACTTCCCCACTTTCGAGTTTTAATATCGCACGGACGATCGCAGATGAACTCAAAGGATGGATCGAGGGTGGCGAGTTCTTCGTGAGCGATCCCGCAGAGCGGCTGCAAAGACACGGTACAGTAAAGCCGATGCGAGAGGTCCATGGGCAACTGCTGGTGCGGGATGCGATGTCTGAACGTGTGCACACCGTCAGCGTACACGCAGAGATCAAAGAGGCGGCTGAACTGATCATCGAGGGCAAATTCAATCACCTGCCAGTGCTATCAGAGGACGGCGCCCTTGTCGGAATCGTCACCTCATGGGATATCTCAAAAGCAGTGGCACGCGGGGACACTGGCACCGTCAGGAGCGCAATGACCGAACGCGTGGTCACAAGCATCCCCGATGAGTTTATCGAGATTGCGGTGCGGAAGATGGAGCGGCACAAGATTTCAGCGCTTCCTGTGATCGATCCGAACCGGAAGGTCATCGGGATGGTCACAAGCGGGGATCTGAACAAACTGCTGGTGCGGAGATGATGAAAGACCGAAAGTAACTACTCAAGTACCTAAAACACTATCATGAGACTTCACCTATACCGGCACTACCTGACCCGGGACATACCGGAACCAAACAGGGAATTTAACCGCGGAGGGCGCAGAGGAACGCGGAGGAGGCTAAAAACTCTGCG
>DAOURL010000085.1 GCA_030625165.1 Methanosarcinales archaeon
CACTGGGTGACGCCCTCGTCTGCGAATCGACCTTGACAACACACCCCAACCCACGCCCTCAACCGCCCGCCGCCTGCACACATGCCTCTGCCCGCCCCCGCTCCGCTCTGCACTTCCACGCACCCACCGGCGGCGCATCCGCCCACGCCACGACGCAGATGCCCCGCCGCTCGGCTCGCCTGCGACGAAGCACGCACGGTACGAATGGGCGGCGGGGGCGGCGAAGATGCGAGAGCGTCCGAGCCGCAAACCATATACCATCACAAGCACAAGCAATCCACAAACATCATACCAGAATAGGTGGAGAAATGCGACGAAGAATTGCTGGAGTGATCTGGTGGCGACAATGAGTTTTCGTTCGATATCTGGCAACACGGTTGCGCTTACCCGATCTGGAATGGATCATATCGCGAAACGGCATCCCGAACTCAAGAACTTCGATTTGGCGAATAAGATCGGTATCTCCGTCGAATCTCCTGATTATGTCGTGCAGGGGAAATTTGGCAGACATATCGCTGTGAGGTCAGAGCCGATGATGCTTGGCAAGGCTAAATACATGGTTGTGATCTACGAAGATGGTGGGGAAGTGATAACAGCATTTATGACTTCAAAGATCGAAAAGATCATCAGGAGGAATGTATTATGGAAGCGATGTTAAAGGTGAAAACGGTGGAGGCTCTGGATATAGATTACGATCGTGGCAGAGACGTGCTTTACATAAGTTTTGGAGCACCAACTGCCGCGGATGATGCGGAACTCCTGGATAATGATGTTATCGTGCGGTACAGACAACACCGGATGATAGGGATAACGGTTCCAGATTTTTCGCGAAGAAGTTAAGCAGATAGAAACGTCTCGATCGTAGATCGCCTGTTGCGTTGCACCACCCATCACCGGGGCAGCGCATCCCGCGCCCTCAGCCACCCGCCGCCTGCACACCCGGCAGCCCGCCCCCCGCTCCTACACTTCCACGATCCACCGGCGGCGCATCCGCCTGTGACACCACGATGCCCCCGCCGCCCTCATCGCCTGCGACGAAGCACGCACAGCACGAACGCGGAGGGGGGGCAAGGATGGATATGGAAAGTTTAAATATGCAAGATGGTATAGATGGAGCCAACAATGCAAGAAGTAGTCACATTCGGGGAAATCTTGAACATGCGCCCTGAGAAGTTCTTATTCGAGAGCAAGAAAAATATGGGTAAGATTGTATACGCGCTTGCTCATGAGATATTTGAATTGAGAAAGGAACTCGAAGAAATCAAGAGCAATAAGTCGGTGGAGGTTGTAGAAAAGATCGTAGTGTTAAACGATGTTCCTTATTCGGAGGCTAAAAGTATGATAGAAGATTATTTGAAGAGCCACGAAGACGTTTATATGTATGAAATAGCTAATGACTTAAGATTAGACTTAAAGATTGTACATGAAATCGTTGAGGAACTAATTAAAGAAGATAAAGTAGGATAGGTGGTTTTCATGCCGATATGCAGGAACAAAGGAGATGCCATAGAAGGAGAGGTGATAACCTGTCAGGCACGGAAATATGAGACGCTGGTGATAAAAGGAAGTGGGGCACATAGAGCCACAAGGATTAAATTAAGTGGTAGAGGTAGGACTTCCGCATATTGTGTGATAGATAAACCGCTGAAATGGATAAAATAGATGGATTGTGTCTTAATATGAAAAGCTACGATGCGATCAGAACCAACGGACCATAGCTTATGGTAAGACTATAGAATACATGGGTTCAGAACAATATCTGCAATTGCAGTATTACCAGCGGTGGCTTATTTTGAGCAGGGACTGAAATAAAACGGGGGCGCTTGATTCCCTATGCAAATCCCACGTGGCGGTGCGCCCGCCCCCACAGCCGCCCACCGCCCGCCCCCACTCCGCTCCTGCACTTCCATGCACCCACCGGCGGCGCATCCGCCGCGACACCATGACGCGAGACGCTCCCACCGCCCGGCTCGCCTGCGACGAAGCACATACAGCACGAATAGACGTCGACGGTCGATTCACCTGAGCCGCAAAATCTATATAACTGCAGGCACAATCGGTCTATATAATGAACTCAAATCACCAAGAGAGGTGTACAACGTGAAAAGAGACTTTACAGTTGTTATAGAACGGGACGAGGACGGTATCTATGTAGCGTCCGTCCCCGAACTTGTTGGGTGTCACACACAGGCAGAGACCCTTGATGAGTTAAGGGAAAGGATAACAGAAGCGGTTCAACTTTATTTAGAGGTTGAATCTGAAAAAGTGGGGGCATCCGAGTTCATTGGCATCCAGCGAGTTGGAGTTTCTGTGTGATTGATGCAATTAAGCCCCTGCCTGCCAGAAAAGTTATCAGGGCATTGGAAAATATCGGCTTTCGGCAAATCAGACAGAAAGGCAGCCACCTATTCATGCGGCACCCTGATGGGCGGACCACCCTGATCACGATACACCCCGGAGAGAAGATCGGGAAAGGGATGATTCGGAAAATAATAAACGATGCCGAACTTACGAGAGGTGAGTGGTTCGATCTGATCGCAGATATCTAATGTTTCATCCGCTGATCGAGGATCGCCTATGTTTCGAACGGGGGCGCCCGGCGTCCGCCAGTGTTTATTTCTGATCGTGAATCTTGTCGGGCGGCACATCCCCCACCCACGCCCACAGCCGCCCGCCCGCCATCACTAACCATCGATCGGGCAGCAGCGCCTGTGACAACAATTAAGTGACGCATCGCCAAAGGGTATGCCATGCGGCTCCAGTTCAAGCTGATCCTCCTATTCATCGCGATTTCCATCGTGCCGTTCGGCATCATCGGGTACTACACATACACCCTCTCAGCCGAGTCGATGGAGGATCATGCCATCGCGCATCTAACCTCGGTGGCGCAGACGAGAGCCGATTATATAGATATATGGATTGCAGAGCAGAAAGGCGCTGCAAGGATTGCCGCAGGTACATCAGCGGTTGCCTATAATCTCGAGGTGATGAGAACCACGCATCCATCGAGCAAGGAATATCTGCAGGCAAGGGATATGATAGAGGAATTCGGGGACATTGTAAAGGCGGAATCTGGCGATTTTGAGGAGGTCTTCGTGCTGGATGCGGGGGGAATCATCATTGCGTCCACATATGGGGAGATCATAGGGGATGACAAATCATCGCGTGGGTATTACAGCGTTGGATTAAACGAGACATGTATAACGGACGTATATGAATCCCCGACACTTCATAGACCAACTATGCTCGTATCAACCCCGCTTATCATTGATAACAGAACGGTTGGCGTGGCGGTTGGAAGGATCAACATAAGCACGATTCACAGGACCATAAGAGACCGCAATGGACTTGGAGAGACCGTAAACATCTTCCTGACCGACAGGGACGGTAATCTCATCAGCAGTTCGGGAGATGTGTCGGCAAGACCGCCAGTAATACGGCATGACGTCAGCCAGGATCGCTCCGGCATCTGCGATAGCAATGGAAGAGAGGTCATCTGTGCTCAGGTATGGATCCCTGGCACGGGATGGGTTCTGATCGTCGAACAGGACCATGATGAGGTACTGTATTCCCTTCACACGCTTTTAGAACGGGCGGTTGCAGTTACGTTTGGTGTCATCATCCTGATCATCATCTTCTCCATATTTATCACGAAACGGATCGTAAAACCGATCAGGCAACTGTACGAGGAGACCGAAGCAGTGGCGAAAGGAGACTATTCGGTTCAGGTTCCAGTGATAACAGACGACGAGATCGGTACATTGACCCAGCGGTTCAACGAGATGACATCCAGACTGGGAGAGACGCACAGAAAACTTGAAGGCAGGATCGCCCTCGTCAACCGTGATCTTGAGGATCAGAGGAGCAAACTCGAGACCATCCTCCAGAGCATGACCGACTGCGTCTTTGCTGTTGACCGCGATTTCAGGATAACCATGTTCAATCGGGCTTGCGAGGAGTTTACAGGCATCAGCGCAGATGACGCCACCGGAATGTTCTGTCATGATCTATTTCCAAGCATTGAATGCGAGACACGATGCCGCCGCTGGGAACCATCGGATAATCCTCCCGACGGCACCTGCTGGGACCCTCCCGATGGCATCTGCTGGCAGACACACGTCACTGATAGGGATGGTCAGAGCGTTCCGATCATGACCTGCGGTGCACCGCTCTGTGACGCGGATGGTAACGTCACCGGACATGTAGAGGTGCTCAGGGATGTCACCGAACTGGCAAAGGTGACCAGTGAACTGAGAAGCGCAAACACTGAACTCGAGATTGCAAATGCAGAATTGAGAAAACTCGATCAACTCAAAACAGACTTCCTAAACATCGCATCCCACGAACTGCGGACACCGCTAACATCGATCAAGGGGTTTGCCGGATTCGTGGCTGAAGAGAAGCTTGGAGAACTGAACGAGAAGCAGAAGGACGCTCTTTCAAAGGTTGTATCGAATAGTGACCGGATGACCCGCCTGATCGACAACATGCTCGATATGTCCAAGATACGGTCAGGAAAACTGGAACTGAACATCGACAGACTGGACCTGTCCGGGTTGATTGGCGGCGTTGTTGCGGATATGAAACTGGTTGCCGAAGAGAAGAATATCTCATGCACCGCCGAGATCCCGGATAGTCTTGCCATCGAGGGCGATCGTGACCGTATCGAGCAGGTTCTTGTGAATCTGCTCAGCAATGCGATCAAATTCACACCGGTTGGCGGCAGTGTATCGGTAACCGCAGTTGATCACGAAACTTGCGTCAGGGTCAGGGTCGCTGATACCGGTATCGGCATAGCTCCGGATGATCTGGCGCATATCTTTGAGGAGTTCTGGCAGGTCGATAAGGGCAAGGGCACCGGTCTTGGTCTTACGATTGCAGCAAACATCGTCCGTGAACACGGCGGCGCGGTCTGGGCGACGAGCAAGAAGGGTGTGGGCAGCACGTTCGGATTCAGACTGCCGAAGAAAGTGCCACAGGGTTCTGCGGAAACGTGAAGAGGATAACCTGAATTTTGGAAATACCGTTCATTTAAACACCTCCCCGGTCTCCTTATACCACAAAACAAGATCCAGATGGCTCATTGGTATTTTAGTCTCCTCGGAAAGTTCCTTCATCCCTTCCTCTATCTCAAGATACCTCCGCCGCGATAAGGAAGCCGGAACCTCCTCTATCACCTGAAGCGATCTCAGATTCTTCAGTATATGCCTGTCAAGAATCGCAAGATCCGCGCCAGGTCCGATGTTCCTCAAAAAATGGCTCGCCTCCTTGTAGCCGATCCCTTTCACATTCCGGACGAGCCACTCCCTTGCATCATAGACATCGCTGAACCGGCTGATCCGGGACTTGATGAATAGTTTACCATCTATTAAGAACATGTTTCGCGCTTTTATGACGTATCCTGCCTTCTTATACTTAAACCGCACCCCAGGTAGTTCCCTGAGAACCTGATCCTCGGTCCCGGTAAGCAGCAGATCCTTAGCAAGAAGACGCTCCACAGCAGCCCAAGCGGATTTTGCCTTCGACTGCGGGGTTAGTATGCAGAAGACGAGTTCAGCGAAGATGCTTTCCTCGTCTCCGGTTTTCAGGACCGAATCAAACTCCTGAAGTCTCGATTGTATCTCATCCTGTATCGAGGTCAGGATCGCTCGTATCTCATCTTCAAAGTCAGGTTCCAACACCGATTCGCATCTCCACAGATTCGACCGTCCAGTCCTTCACAAGAACACCTGCTGCCGCGGCATCGCCAATCAATATCTCCTTTGCACGAACCTCTTCTGCGATGAAGCTCTCCATGCCCTGCAAGAGACCTGCGATCCGTTCGTCCGATAGCTCGACCGCGACTCCGATCCAGTCATTCACCTCGAGATCGAGTTCCTTTCGCATATCCTGAATGCGGCGGATCACCTCTGCCGCGTACCCTTCTGCCTCGATCTCCGGCGTTAGCGAGACATCGACATACACGATGCCGTGAGCAAATTCGGAATCAAACGCGAACGTGGGGACGGTTCTTTCGAAACTGACCATCTCGTCTGTGATCAGTATCCCGTCGAGATCGTAACTTCCGGTCGCCTCGATCGCATCCTTAATCGCGCTCGCATCAGCCCCTCTGATAGCGTCCGCAACCTTTCCAGCGTCCTTCTTGAATGCGGGACCGAGTTTTGCCATATCAGGGATCGCCTCAACGCCGAGTTCGCCCCATTCCTCGCCAACGGCGAGCAAGACGATCTCCTTTGCGTTTGCCTGCTCTGAGAGCACACTTTCGAGCGATCCGACGGCACGCATCACTTCCTCGCTTGCGGGCGCGATCACGACCCGGCTTACGGGCCACCTGAGTTTTCTCTTTCCTGCTTGTCTTGCGTTTGCAACCGCTTCCACGACCCTTCTTATCTCTGCCATGTCCTCCTCAAGCTGCGGATCGATCAGACTCTGGTCAGGGGTGAGCCAATCGCATGTATGAACCGATTCCCCTCCCTCAAGGTTCTGATAGATCGCTTCTGCAAGGTACGGCATTACCGGGGCAATCAGACGTGTGACAGTCGTTAACACATCGTAAAGCACCCTGTAGACCGCGAGTTTGTCAGGATCTTCCGCTTCAGTCCATGTGCGCGGCCTGATCAACTGGATGTACCATCTCGAGAGATCGTCGAGCACGAACTCGATGATTGCACGGGTAGCGGTGTGGAGCTTGTATTCATCAATCGCAGACGTGACATCTCGTACAAGCGAGTTTGCCCTCGATAGAATCCAGCGATCCTCCGGTCTCATCGCATCGCGCACCGATTCGAGCGAGACTGCATCTGCCGCGGGATCGAAGTGGTCGAGGATCATGTACGGCAGCGGGAACCTGTAGACGTTCCAGAGGATATTTATGAAGCGGTGCACGGTCTCGACCTCGCTTAAGTTAAACTTCAGGTCGTCCCATGGAGCGTTCGTGGATAGCACGTACATGCGCAGCGTATCAGCCCCAACTTTCTCGATCACAGTCTCGGGAGCAACCACATTACCGAGACTCTTCGACATCTTGCTTCCTGCCTCGTCCAGCGTAAACCCGTGCACGAGCACGCTCCTGTACGGAATCTGCGAAAACGCGACCATTCCTGCGCCGAGCTGCGAATAGAACCACCCGCGGGTCTGGTCATGCCCTTCTACGATGAAGTCAGGAGGCCACATTGCATCAAACGCGCCTGCATCGCTTGGATACCCGAGCGTCGCCCACGATGCGACCGCGGAATCGAACCAGACATCGAAGACATCCTCAACCCGCTGCATCGTTCCGCCGCACCCGCACTCGAATGTGACCCGGTCGACCCAGGGTCTGTGCAGGTCTGGTGGCACGGAAGATTCCGACGCACGCTTCATGAGTTCATCGCGGGTCCCGATCACCTCATATTTCCCGCACGAGTCACAGACCCAGATCGGGATCGGCACGCCCCAGTACCGCTGCCTTGATATGCACCAGTCCCGCGCTCCGGATACCCAATCATGAAACCTCGCGGATCCTGCCCAGCCAGGATACCAACTCACCTTCTCGACCTCACTGAGCATCGCATCCTTAAGCTCTGAAATCTTTAAAAACCACTGCTCGGTTGCAAGATAGATGATCGGGGTCTTGCACCGCCAGCAGTGCCCGTACCTGTGCACGATCTTCCCGCTTGCAAGTAAGAGCCCACGCGCATCGAGATCGTCGATGACGGTCTGGTCTGCGTCCTTAACATAGACGCCAATGTACGGCTCTACATCTGCCGTGTACCTCCCGTCAGGTCCCACCGGGCAGAAAGCGGGAAGTCCGTACTCTGATCCGAGTTCAAAGTCTTCCACACCGTGACCCGGTGCGATATGCACGCATCCTGTGTTTTCAGTGGTCACGAACTCTGCCGGGAAGATGCTGTGTGTAAATTCGTTTTGTGCAGGGATGATATCCGAAAGCGGATGGTTATATTGCATCCCTACCAGATCACTTCCGTAACATACGTCGAGAAGTTCGTAATCCTGATACCTTCCTTCCCGGAGCACCTGGTCGACCAGATCGGAAGCAAGGATCAGTATCTCGCTTTTGCCATCCATGTACGCCCGTACCTTCGAGTATTCGAAGTCGGGATGCACAGCAACCGCGATATTTGCCGGAATCGTCCATGGAGTCGTTGTCCAGATGACGATGAACGTATCCGCCTCATCCAGCACCGGAAATTTGACATAGATCGCTGAATCGGTCCGATCCCAGTACTCGACCTCGGAATCGGCAATTGCTGTCTCGCATCGCGGGCACCAGTTCACCACGCGAAGACCTTTTTCGAGCAGATCCTTCTCGTGCGCTTTCTTTAGCGTCCACCAGACCGATTCGATGTATTTTTGCGAAAGCGTCATGTACGGGTTGTCCCAGTCAAGCCAAACGCCAAGACGCTTGAACTGCCCCGTCATGTCCTTCATATTCTGTATTGCAAACTCCTCGCACGTAGATATGAATGAATCAATCCCATACGTTTCTATATCCTTTTTTGTTTTGAACCCGAGTTTTTCTTCGACTTTCACTTCGATCGGGAGTCCGTGCATGTCCCATCCGGCGCGATCGATGACGTGATACCCGCACATAGATCTGTACCGCAGGACTGTATCCTTGATGATCTTGTTCCATGCGGTTCCGAGATGGATGTGTCCTGTGGTGTAGGGGGGACCATCCACGAAGAAGAATGGCTTTTCGTCTTTCCGCAGGTCCCGGACACGGGTGTAGGTGTCGTTATCATCCCAGAATTGCTGTATCGATTCTTCTATGGTTTTTGCATCGTATCTTGCGGTAATTGTTTCCATGTATGATCTCCTGTGATCTGATCTCTGTTTGGGAATTATGAAGGTTTCTGTGGTTCGGGCTTTTGGACGAATCCGCACAAAGCGGGGCGCATCAAAAAGTTTATGAAGCGTAAGTGCATCAGGATCACTATGTGGAGTAAATATTCGGTAATCATTATTCTGATTGTTTCGATGATCATTGGTGGCTGCGTCGATCAAGTGCCAGATGAATCACAGGAGCCACAGGAACCCATTCAACAGGAAAAGCCGGTTCTGAAGACTGAACCGATCGATCTATCCAGCACCACAGCAGAAAAGATGGATTTTGCTAAGCATTACTCATTAGATCCACTGGACATCGCCCTGAACGCTCCGCAGTACGAGCTGCCTTTGCAGACGAATCAGATCTCAAACTATGAACCGTTCTCCGGAGAAATCCAGCTCAGCGACGATGCCTTGAGTCTGCTGGAAAAAAACGGCTTCGTTGTCATAGACAATCCTTTCGACCAGAAGGAAGAGGATATCGTCCAGCCGTATAAGACGCTTGCTGAAGCCGAGATACCGATCTTCGTCACCACCGACTCGCTGCTGCATCTCTACCATATCCAGTTCGATGAGACGCTGCGGCAGATCGAGGAGAGGGAATTTTACAACCTCGTCTGGGAGATCAGCGAGCAATTGCTGGACAGTTCGATGGAATCATACAAAAATTCCGACGGGGATCTGAAAGAAGCGTCAAGAAGGAATGTTGCCTACTTTTCGGTCGGTCTGAGTCTGCTAAAGCCAAAGCCGGAGCAGGTCTGCCAGAGTGAGAACAAATGGGAATGCACCGATGCTTACTTTGAGAAGGAAGATCTAACACGTTATAACTTCGAGGTCCCGTCTTATGTCAGGGACGATGTCGAAGCCGAATTAAAGTTGATAGA
>DAOURL010000250.1 GCA_030625165.1 Methanosarcinales archaeon
TTTAACCATTTATCCCCCCTCCGCGTCCCTCTGCGCACTCTGCGGTTAAATTTCCAGTTTGGTTACAGTATCCCCCACGTCCCGGGTAGTCCCTGCATAGTGAAGTCCCCCGATAGTGGTTTTAGGTACCTGAGTAGTTACGAATAGTCGATAGTAGAAAGATGTTGAAAGATGGATATTGGTTTTTAGATATCCTAAAATGTACGACTGAAGAAAAATAGAATTGGCCAATCTGTGGCTCGCAGGCGGAAAGACTCCGGGATGATAGCGAACCCGATCGATGAGATAATAGCGTTACAGCACCTCTCCCTTCCTGAGCGACTCGATCTCCAATTCTCCGCGTATTCGCAGGAGAAACGTGCCGTAACACGGCTTGGTATACGGAAAGATCACATCATCACCGTCAACCCCGATTGATATTGGTGGAACTCCGATCAGATAGACATCAAACATCTTGTAACCGGGCTTGACCTGATAAACTTCCTTAAAATTCGTATCAACGTATTCCCTGCACTCCTTAAATGACGTATTCTTAAGGAGGACCTCATATTTCATCTGTTCTATGCATCCCATGCCATCACCCGATCTATGCGCTTCTTCAGTGGAACCGGGTTGTGACCGGTCTTAACAACGATTTTCTCGCATTCAAAATCGATCATCGATGCGAGCGCATCCGCATCGCTTCCAAAGACGATCGCAAAGAGTTTTGCGTCCGATATGCTGCTTAATGTGGAGAGGTACGATATTCCGGCATCGTTACGCACAAATACGAAGCAGAGATCGAAGTCCACCTTCTTTTCAGCGAGATTTTCTATGCAAGAGTCCAGATCTGCCGTTTTTCGAACGTAATTCCCTTCCGGATCGGAGACCTTCAGAAGAGCGATAGCAGATCTCGTCCCCGCGACTGTCACGTCGATACTATCTCTCTTGAGTCCGTTTGCAAGATAGAGTGCAATCGCGGTCTGGACTGGAGATTCCGGACATCCCAGCAGGAAGAGCGCGTTACTCATATCTATTCACCCCCGCGCCTTTGCAATCGACACATCCCGGATCCCGCTCGACCGGTATCTCGCTCATCGTTGTATCTGCTCCGTTCCAGAAGAGGAGTCTATTCACTGCGAGTGTTCCGGTACACGAGATATATTTCAGAACCTCGGTCACCTGGATGCTTGCCACAACGCCGCATGTCGCGCCGATGATCGGAAAAACTCCTTCCGGCGGATCGTTTGGGAATATGCACCTCAGACATGCAGTCTCTCCCGGGATCACGGTTGTTACCTGCCCGACAAATCCGTGAACCGCTCCATGAAAGAGCGGGATGTTCCTTGCTATCGCCGCCTTATTG
>DAOURL010000229.1 GCA_030625165.1 Methanosarcinales archaeon
AAATGTCATCCAACATCGCTACCGCAAACCTTCCCGCAGCACCTAACCCAACCACGTTCGTTGTTTCAACATCCCCCCCCGAGGATGGCGACGATGTCAGCGCCTGATTTTGCAGCCATCTCGACCTCGATCGCTCCTGTATCCTTCGTCTTCATGTCAGCGACGAGACCATGATCCGGAAACGCTTTCTTAAGCGCACGCACCGCAGCCATGCCCTCGCTCTTGACAAGCGGGGTTCCTACCTCGATTAAGTCTATGTACCCGGCGGCTTCCTCTGCAATCCGGATCGCACGGTCGATCTCCAGCAGGTCGAGCGCGAGCTGGAGTTTCTTGCGTGACATATCTTATTCTGGGGCGCGGGAGGGGATAAAGTATATCCTGCATGAAGGGCGGATTTTTGGAGAGGGGTGCCCGTGCCACCCGTATCGATTTGTGACTTCCTCCCCGCTAACGCAAGCGTCGACGCCGGAGGCGTTACAAGTAGCAGGGCTTTCTGCCGCACATCTATAAAGATGTACGTCAAAAATAGTAGCATGATCGAAAAAATCCTGAAACTGAAACAGGAAAGAAACGCAGTCATCCTTGCCCATAACTACGAGCGTCCTGAGATTCAGGATATTGCTGACTTCGTTGGTGATTCGCTCGCGTTGAGCATTAAAGCGTCCCAGACCGATGCTGATGTGATCCTCTTCTGCGGCGTCGATTTCATGGCGGAATCCGCAGCCATCCTGAGTCCGGATAAGACCGTCCTGATCCCTGATACGGATGCCAAATGCCCGATGGCTGCAATGATCACGGAGCAGGAACTGGTAGAGATGAAGCAGATGCATCCGGATGCCTGTGTGGTCTGCTATGTGAACACGAGCGCGTTTGTTAAGGCAGAGAGCGATGTTTGCTGCACGTCAGCAAACGCTGTCGAGGTTGTGGAGTCGCTCGACTGTGATGAGATTATCTTTGTGCCTGACAAGAATCTTGCGCTCTATGCTGCCAGATTCACAGAGAAGAAGATCGTACCGTGGGAGGGATACTGCCCAACGCACCACCAGATACTGCCGTACGACATCGCGGATGCGAAGAAGAGGCATCCGGACGCGGAGGTGCTCGTACATCCTGAATGCAGACCAGAGGTGATCGATCTTGCAGATGGTGTGTACAGCACCGAAGGGATGGTTAAGTACGCCATGGATTCGCATTCTGATGAGTTTATCATCGGTACCGAGTCAGGGATGCTGCACCGGCTGGAGAAGGAGGTTCCATCGAAACGGTTCTACGCGGTCTCTGATTACACGATCTGCCCTGCCATGAAGATGATCACACTTTCAGAGGTGGCTCGTTCGCTTGAGAATCTTGAATACGTAGTTACCGTACCTGATGATGTGCAGAAGAAGGCGAAACACGCACTCGACCGGATGATTGAGGTTAAGAGGAGACGTTAGATTGTTTGGTCTGCTCCGCATCGGCAACTGCGCGATGGCTGGCTTTGCAGCGGTCGTTGGTGCGGGAATCGTCTACGGCATAACAGAGCTACCGATTCTGGGGGCGGTGCTTCTACTCTCTTTATTCTCTTCTGTCTTTCTGATAACGGGCGCAGGAAACACGATCAATGATTACTTCGATGCAGACATCGATGCGATCAACAAGCCGATGCGCCCGATACCTTCAGGACGGGTGAGCAGTAATGCGGCACTGTATCTCTCGCTCCTGCTCTTCGGACTCGGAATCGCATTAGCATACACCATCAATATCATCTGCTTCGCAATCGCTCTCGCAAACTCCTTGATGCTCATCATCTATGCCCGCAATCTGAAGCGCACAGCGCTTGCCGGGAACATCTCTGTCGGGTATCTGACCGGCTCCACGTTCCTGTACGGAGGTGCGCTCTTCGGAATCCCGGGTCTCGTCCAGACATCCGGACTGTTCGCGCTTGCGATGCTTGCAACGATCGCACGCGAGATCGCAAAGGACATCGAGGACATCGATGG
>DAOURL010000189.1 GCA_030625165.1 Methanosarcinales archaeon
TAACCACTCTGCGTTCCTCTGCGCCCTCCGCGGTTATTTTTCTTACCAGAAAGTACATGATCGCAATCGGGCGACCAATCAACATACCTGAGTAGTTACTTATTTTTTAGAATTGTGTGGTATAGTGAAACCGGAACTGCCGAACATAGCTTGTGTGCATGAAGGCAAACCCATGGCCGTCTCACCCGGACTGCCAGCGCACACAAACGATTTGCATGCATTAGCATAAGAGCCGTCCATATCTTGATATATCATGCAAGCCCAGAATCTTTCGATGGCAGTACGCGATACAAATCTCACCGAAAGGCAGATGCTGGTGCTGCGACTGCGGAATGACGGTTGTTCGCAGGAGGCGATTGCATCCAGGTTGGGCACGACGAAGCAGAACATCTCTGCCATCGAAAAGATGGCACGGAAGAACATAGAGCGGGCTGAAAATACCATAAAATTTTTAAAAACGCTCGATGCGCCGGTATGGTTCGAGGTAGCAGTGGGGACGCGCCTTGGCGATCTGGTCGGGACGATCTACAAAAGAGCCGATTCCGAGAACATGGGCGTGCATGTGCGGTACGACGGGGTTGCGCTTGCATCAAGAATTCGGGATCTTGCGGAGAAGCAGATACGGCACAGGGTGGTGGTGATCGGTTTCGATATCGGTATAACCGGAAACGGGGATGTGCTGGTGCGATAGTGGTATTGATTTTCGAGAACCAAAACCAATAAATGGCACGGCTGGCATATCTATGTAAGTAACAGTGGGTGAATGAAATGCAAGAATTCATAGAAAAACCAGCAACGATTGTACCGACTCCGAACCTGCAGGACTACGACGAGATGCATAAAACCTTCCGGTGGCAGGATGCATACGCAAAGGTTGAATGGTTCGAAGACGGCAGGTTAAATGCCGCATGTAGCGCAGTGGACAGGCATGCCAGATCAGAGCGGAAGGATAAGATCGCATTGTACTGGCAGGGGGACGATAAAGCTTCTAAATACACGTTTCACGAACTTTTCGATCTTTCAAACAAATTTGCCAATCTTTTAACATCATCCGGCATCGAGAAGGGGGACCGTGCATTCATCTTCCTGCCGAGAATTCCAGAACTCTACGTGAGTTTTCTCGGCATCTTAAAGACCGGCGCGATCGCTGGCACCATGTTCTCAGCATTCGGACCCGAAGGGCTATACGACCGTCTGCATGACAGCGGTGCACGATACCTGATCACCAATTCGGAACTGAAAAGCCGGGTGTATGAGATAAAAGACGATCTTCCTGACCTCGAACAGATAATCATAGTGGACGAGACCGATGTTCGGGGTGGCGAGATCAGTTATCCCGTGGAGATGAAAAAAGCATCCGGTACGTTCGATGTTGCGGAGATGTTGCCGGACGATCCTGCATTTATGCTGTACACGTCCGGAACTACTGGAAAGCCGAAAGGCGTGGTGCACAGGCATCTTGCAATCGTTGCGCAACATGCGACCACCGAATGGGTGCTCGATCTCCATGAGGATGACATCTACTGGTGCACGGCAGACCCTGGCTGGGTCACAGGGATATCGTACGGGCTGCTCGGACCGTGGTCGTGCGGCGCATCGGTCGTGGTTCACGGCGGGAGGTTTGGTCCGGAGGCATGGTACTCGATGATCGATCAGTACAAGGTGACGGTCTGGTACAGCGCGCCCACCGCTTTTCGGATGCTGATGCGAGCTAGCGATGCGCACAAAAAATACGATCTTGGCAGTCTCAGGCATATCTGCAGCGTCGGCGAGCCGCTGAATGCCGAGATCGTGCACTGGGGCATCCGGACATTCGGGCTGCCGATCCATGACAACTTCTGGCAGACCGAGACCGGCGGTATCCTGATCGCCAATTATCCGTCGATGCCGATAAAACCCGGATGGATGGGAAAGCCGATACCAGGGATCACCGCCGCAATCGTTGACGAGGACGGGGATACTGCACCACACGGCACTGAAGGCGATCTCGCGATCAAACCGGAGTTCCCATCGATGATGCTTGAGATATGGAAGAATCCTGCAAAGTATGCCGAGTACTTCAGAGCGGGCTGGTATCTCACTGGTGACCGGGCAGTGCAGCACGAGGACGGCTACTTCCTCTTCATCGGCAGGACTGATGATGTGATCAATACGTCAGGCGAGCGGGTCGGTCCATTCGAGGTGGAATCTGCCTTGATCGAACATCCCGCAATCGTTGAAGCTGGCGTCATCGGAAAGCCAGATCCGCTGCGTGGCGAGATCATCAAGGCGTTTGTCGTGCTTGCTCCGGGTTATGCGCCGACAGACGATCTGAAAGATGATATCAGGAAGTTTGTGAAGGCGAGGCTTGCAGGACACGCATATCCGCGGGAGTTTGAGGTTGTGGAGACGCTTCCGAAGACGAGGAGCGGAAAGATCGTGCGAAGGATGCTAAGGGCAAAGGAACTCGGGCTTCCGATTGGGGATGTATCGACGCTGGAGGGGGATGAGTGAGTTGATGAATTGTGAACAGGTGACAATCCCATGATCGAACTTAGAAGCGAACCATATACACTTCTCTCGCGTCCTGACATCCCTGAGACCGAGAAGCGATTTCGAACGCACCTCAACACAGGTTGGTGCAGCGGAGTCATGTTCGGTGTGCTGGTGCACCACAAGTTTGCACAGCCGATCGAGTACGACGCCATGCTCTGGAATCATGAATCGATGCTCTTTGTCGAGTACAAGGACTCGGTCGGTGCTTACAGGAGGATGAGTGCGAAACGCGCACAGCAAGTATCCGCATCCTCCCGAAACATCGCAAGGGGATTCGGATTCGATAGATGCGCATATATTATGGTGGTAAACGGAATTCCTGAAGAGACGAAGAAAGGTGAAGTCGTTACAATTCCGCTTGTGGATCTTCCGGATTACATCCCTGAGTTCCAATCGACGAGACCGGAACTCGATTATGTTACAAAACTGATAGCAAAGTATGAGCGGAAGGAGAATCCTGCTGAAGTGACGCGGGAGAGGACGGTTCGCGAGCTGCGTGTGCTCGAAGGCATGATTACGCAACTGAAATAATCATAATCCGGCACTATCTAAAAATCCGAGTGT
>DAOURL010000057.1 GCA_030625165.1 Methanosarcinales archaeon
GCGGTAAAAGTGTATGTGGAAAAAGGTCCCGGGCTTGGAGATGGTTTTGCGGCTGATTCAGAAATCATCTATGTCAAACGCAACAAACCCTTTGTCCCTCAGATCATCCTTCCCTTCGATCTTCTTTGCCACAATCCCGAAACATTCCTTCCGAGAATCACTGTTCCACTGCACGGATTTCGCCTTCTCCGATAGGTCATCGAGTATTTTCTCTGCCTGCCAACAAGTCAAATTCCGCCATTTACATTCAACAAACAATATCTCTTTCGTTGCATCGCTTAAGGCAACGATATCGATTTCCTTGTCCTTGTGCCACCACTTTCCAATTTTTGAGAAACTGAATATCCCTTCTCTTTCTTGTATCAAAAATTGTCTGGCAACCTCCTCAAAAACACCGCCCAAATAATTGCTGTAATCTTCCTTAACGACGTTTATATCAAATATACCCTCTTCAATAGAACTCAAATTCGGATAAATATACCTGAACCAGAACTTAAGGAAATTATCGTTTAGATAATATCTGCCACGCCTTGATTTTGGATTCTCGGTAACCGGAACAACTCTTTTGATCATCCCGACTTCGATCAGGTTTCTTAAATAAGGGGTGATATCGGTCCTTTTTACCTTTATAAAATTCTTAATCTCGTTTAACTTTGTTTTCCCGTGAGCAATGGCTTCCAGTATTAGTTTGTAGGTGCTCACATCTTTAAATTCGTATCGCATAAGAAAATCCACTTCATCCCTCAAAAGACTTCGTTCTTTCGTTAGTTCTCCCTCCAACCACTGCCAGAAAGGTTTATCTATCTCTATCAGATAAAACGGAATCCCGTCTGCAAAACCGTAAATTTCAACAAGTTCTTTGGTTCCGGACGCCGGAAAAAATCTTTCAAGATCGAAGAAAGAGACTGCTTTAAGCTCCATAGAACCCGTTCTCCGCCCATAAAGCGGGCTAGCGTAATCAAGTACTCTGGATGTCATTATGGAGACGGAAGAGCCGAGCAAGAAGAGTTTCAACTCTGAGTCCTTGAGTGTGATGTCTATGATCGATTGGAATATGTTGAGGATATTTGCATCTTCGTGGATCATATTCTGGAATTCATCGATAACAACGACTTCTGCATTGTTTTCCAGAAATTCAAAGAGGACTTCCCAATCAGTTTTTAATTTTGAAACTTCCGGGTAGTGCCGGGTGCAAAGGGAGTGAAACCTATCCAGATTTCTCGCACCAACAGCCAGATAATATATTCTTCCTCTGTTTTCGGTTGCTTTCAGGATCAATTCTGTTTTGCCGATTCTTCTCCGTCCATAAAGGATTATGAACTCGAATCTGCGGCTGTTCAAAACATCGCTCAATTCAGACAGTTCCTTTTCCCGGTCCTTGAACTGTATAATCATCGTTATACTAATTGCAATTATACTATTTAAAATTTCTGCACTGCCACGGATCGTTCAGGACAAAGCGGCTAAACCGAAACTAAGACACGACATCCCCGAGCCGCCCCATCTCGATCGCAAGCTTGATCTCCTGCGCGATCCTTTTTCCGGTGGATAGATCGGGCTCGATCAGATCAGAGTATGGTGAGCCGGATATGAAGAGATTCGTGCCCGCAACGATCCGGGCTGAGATCTCGAAGACCTTGAACTCGAGCGTGTCGGTGCAGATCGTTTCGAGGCAGAACGGACCGATCATCCCGCCAAAGAGTTCGATCGATCGCTCAACGACTCTCGCGCCGAGATCGAAGACCTCTGGTAGCAACGACTCCCGCAGAACCATCGGCAGGTTGCCTGTGACCACAAAACTCGGATCGATGCCTGAAGACGCGCCGATCTTATAGAGTTCGTCGATGTTGGACTCGATCCTCCTGTCGATTCCAAGCAGTTCGAGCGTGCCATCCCCGACACGGTAACCATCAGTTCTTAGCGGAGAGTAGAAGAAATGCAGATAGTATCTCGACCCGAGCACGAATTCCTGAATTACGTACTCCTGACCGGTTTCGATCTGTGCCTCAAATTCCTCTTTGTTCTTCGCTATGAAAAACCCGCGTCCGCCCTTTGCGCCATGATATTTCACGATCACCGGGCGGTCGATCTCGTCAGGCGACGAAAACTCAGCCGGCACAGGAACGCCTGCGCTTGTGAGCCATTCGCGCTCCTTTGCCCGGTCAGACTCCCATTCGAGCACTGCCTTGTTACCGAAACTCGGAATCTCAAGGCGCGCAAAGTCTGATGCTCCGAGATACTCGACAAAGGACCCATGAGGGATGATGATTACATTTTTCTCGATTAGTTCAGGAGTTTTTTCGACTATCTCCTGATACGAGTCGACAGAAAAGAATTCGTCCGGCTTTGCTCTCGGAAATGCATCATAAAATTTAGGGGGCTTTCCGAGACAGATGCCGAGCGTCTCAAATCCCTCTTTGCGCGCGCCGTCGAATATCTGGAGGCTTGTGTGCGAGCAGACCGTGGCGATCGTTGGAAGGTTGTTTTCTGTCATGGGTGAAGCGGGTTGGTATGTAGGCCGGGGCCGGGATTTGAACCCGGGTCGTGGGATCCACAGTCCCATAGGATGACCAGCTACCCTACCCCAGCATTGTGGTTGGGTGTCACTCATAAGATCACTTCCGAACATAAAAAGGTAATGGCTTGTAGCGCGGGTGTGCCGGCGCAAAACATTCCTCATGTTCTTCGTATGATCTGGCAAGTTGTGATATATCGGAGACCATCTGAGCCAAGCATACGCCAAAAGCTATACGAATACGGTGGAAAAATGAGATCGGGGGTCACACCTTCCCGACCGTCAGTATGTAGATCGGAGTCTCGTCACGGGAAAGCGCGAGCAGTTCGGAGACCTCCTGCTCATAGAATGCGCCTACCGCGCACACACCGAGACCCAATGACTCTGCCTGCAGATACACGTTCTGCGCTGCATGTCCTGCCTCGATATAGGCATACCCGACGCCCCGCTCCCCATACTTGGTAGTGGTGCGGTTAAAGACGGCAGCAAACACGATATCGGCAGAGGCATCCGTTATCTGAGTCTGTTTAAGTGCACATTCGGAGAGATTTCCCCGAAGATCGCCATCGCGGATCCTCTGAAGCGTGTGTCCCTCTGCCCGGTAACGGTATACGCCACCTGCAAGTCCGTCCACGTCTCCTGCTACCACATACACCTCCAGCGGATAGAGCGCGCCTGCTGACGGTGCTGTTCGAAAACCTTCCTCTGACGTGATGCCTTGTGCCGCCCAGAGCAACTGGGAGAGGTCGTTTAGCGTGATCGCCTCCTTCGTGTACCGTCTGACAGACCTGCGGTGGAGCATTGCTTCTTCGATCGATATTTCGCCTGTAGTTCTCGGTTCCGGCAGCATGATTTCGTCCTCCTGTCTTGTATTCTGCTCTGTCTGTTTCTCATCGATGCAAGCCCCTGTGATCAGCACCGGAATCAGGATCATCGTGATGCAGATGGCTATTCTGATCATTTGACTACCAATAATAGTTTCTAATTCAACTTCACCCCGGTGATGCTCGATATGTCGTTCTCCTGCATCGCAACGCCGATCGTATGGTCTGCTGCCTGTATCATCGGCTTTCGCAGCGAAACAATGATGAACTGCGCGCTCTTTGCCGATTTCTCGATTCTCGATGCGATCCGCTCGACATTTGCGCCGTCGAGGAACATATCAATCTCGTCGAATGCATAGAACGGCGCAGGGCTGTGCTGCTGGATCGCGAAGATGAATGCAAGCGCGGTCAAGCTCTTCTCTCCGCCAGACATCGCCTCGAGCCGCTGCAGCGTCTTATCTGCCGGCTGCGCCCGGATCGTCATGCCGCCTGCAAACGGGTCCTCATTGTTTTCAAGGATCAATTCGCCAGAACCACCTGAGAGTTCCGCAAAGATCGATCTGAAATTTTCATTGATCTTATCGAAAGAATCAAAGAATGTCTGCCTCTTCAAGGTCTCGTACTTATCGATCCGGTCGATGATCTCGTTTCGCTCCACAGAGAGCGTTTCTGTCCTTTCTTTGAGCGTGGATGCCCGTGCGTCCACTTCTTCGTACTCCTCAAGCGCGCGCATGTTGACCGGTTCAAGTTTCTCCATCGCTGAATCGATCCCCCTGATGCGGGTGCGCACCTCTTCTTCGGTCGGGATCTCCCCGGGTTCATCGATCGGTTCTGTGATGCCTGATCTCTCGATCTCGGAGCGGAGCGTATCGATCTGCTCGCCAAGCGCATCCTTTGTTGCTTCAAGCGCCTGTGCATCCCAGCGCACCTGATCAAGCTGCCGCTCCGCTTCGCCAAGCTTCGTAGCCGCGGTCTCGCGTTGCTGCTGCATCTCTGTGCGCTCCTCCTGCAGTGACGAGAGTTCACAATCGAGTTGTTGCGCTCTCCCGGTCTTCTCTTCGAGTCTTGCCTCGAAAACAGAGATACCTTCTTTGTATTGCGTAATCTTTGATCGGTGATCGTTTTTCCTTTCTTCGAGTTCTTTTATGCGGTTGTTATCGGTCTCAAGTTTTGTTTTTATATTTTCAGTCTCAAGGATAAGCGATTTTATATTTGTCTCGATGTCACGGATTCTTTCCCGCAGTCTATTTATCTCGGATGTTATTCTGTCGGATTGGGTGTTTAACGCCGGTATCTCTGAGTCTGCAAGTTCATGCTCCAGTTCTGTGATGTGGTTGTCGAGTTCACGTATCTGATCTGCCCCTGCCGCGATCTTTCCTTCGATCTCGCTCATCTGATTGCGCATCCCTTCCCGTTCCACCTTGATATCTTCGAGTGCCTGCTTCTTATTCCGGATGGTTGCAGTCAGTCTCTCGCTTCTTCCTGCGACCTCCTCGATCTGAAGCTGTTTCTTTGCGATCTCCTTCTCAAATTCATTTATCTCGCTGTTTATGGCTGAGACATGTTTATCGATCGAATCAACCCTCTCGACAAGACTCTTCCTGCGTGAATCGTATTCTGTGATATCTTCTGCAAGTTTTACGAGTTTCTCCTGCTCAATTGCTGCAAAATGCGATCCACGATCCGCCCTCGACCCTCCGGTCATGGCGCCTGCTTTTGTGAGCAGTTCCCCGTCGAGCGTGACCATGTTGTGCCTGCCAATCAGTTCCCTCGCGGTACCAAGTGTATCGACCACCACCATGTCCCGGAATACGTATCTGAATGCTTTTTCGAGTTTTGGATCGAAATCTACCAGATTTATAGCATAATCAATGACTCCCTCGTTATCAGGGAGGTTTCCATACGAAAAATTGGATTTTAGTTTGTTTAGCGGAAGAAACGTTGCTCTCCCTGCGGATTTTCGCTTCAGGAAGTTAATCGCATGGGACGCTGTCGCATCGCTGTCCACCACGATATTCTGCATCCGGGCACCGGCAGCGATCTCAAGCGAGACCGCGTATCTCTGCTCGACCCTACCGAGCGATGCGATCGTGCCGTAGATCCCTGGAAGTTCTCTCGCATCTTTCGCGTTTAATATCGTTTTCACGGCATGGGGATACCGCAGATCCTCAGCCGCCTTGACGCGGGCTTCTGCTCTGGCATACTCCTGATACACCTCACCAAGATGCTTCTCGACCTCGTCAAGTTCCGGCTTTAACTTTGATCCGTTACGTTCGAGATCGCTCCGATCGCCGATCAGGGTTGTTATGTTTTCTGTGCACTTGCTGATCTCCTTTTTCAGATCCTCGGTGTCGGCATCGACCGATGTAATGCTATTCTCTGCATCCACAATCTCTGCCTGTATCTCCCCTTCCTCTCCGTTCTTGCGCCGTATCGCATCCAGAAGCCGATCCTGCTCCCGCTGGAGTTCGTTCTTGGCAGATTTTGCGATCTCCACTTTCTTCCGCGCCTCATCCAGCCGATCCCGGGTCTCTGCATACTTTGCATCCACTTCGCTGATTTTGCTGCGGATCAGCATCAGTTCAGACTCGTTCGCCTCAACCTCTGCCAGAACACTCTCTTTCCGCAGATGCTCGTCGCTGATCTTCTCTTCGACTTCCGAGAGCAGATTGTTGCCGGTATCGATCTCGATAAACAACCGCTGCCGTTCTTTCTGGATATCCTGGATCTCATGTTCGAGCAGTTCAATCGAGTCCACTGATCTGGAGATATCCCCCCGGATATGTTCGATCTCCTTCTTTATCCGGATCTGCTCATCCTCCCCTTTATGCGTGATCTTCTCACTTAACTCCTTTAAAACGGATTCTATCCCGGAAAGCTCGCGCTTTTTCTCGTCCAGATCCGATAATAACCCGTTTTCTAGATCCTCTTTGTTACGTATATCTTTTGACACCGACTCCTGCTCGTTTGTCGCATTCTTAAGTTTTGCAAGGATCGTGAACGCCTCATACCGCTTTCTCTCGTCCTTTAAGGACTGGTACTTCATCGCCTGATCGCGCTCTCTCTTCAGTTTCCTCCGTTGCTGCGTGACTTCTGACAGGATGATCTCGATCCGTTCGATCTGTTCGCGCACAGTATCCAGTTCGCTGTACGCCCGCTCCTTCTTCTCATCAAACTCCGCAACGCCTGCAATCTCATCGATGAGTTTCCTCCGATTAGTGGGAGTCATCTCTGTGATCCTGGTCACATCGCCCTGCATGACCACGTTGCAGCCCTCTGGTCGTATCCCTGCCTTAGCGAGGTTCGCATGTATCTCGGTGAGCGTACATGCGCGGTCATTGAAGTAGTAGTAACTGTAATACCCGCTATTTGTCTGCCTGATCCTGCGGGTGATCTCGATCGTATCCTCGTCGAGAGGGAAACTCCGGTCGCTGTTATCGAACCTGATCGTTACCATGGCGGATTTGGTAACGCCTGTGCCGCTGGTACTTTTAATTCCCCTACCGTTTCCATTCCCGTTTCCATCCCCAGTTCCCTTTCTGGTTCCCTTCTTGGTTCCATTCCCGTTGAATATCAGATCGGTCAGTTTCTCTGCCCGCATCGTCCTCGAACCGGATAAACCGAGCGCGAAGATGATGCCGTCCACTATGTTGGACTTCCCGCTACCATTTGGTCCGGATATGGCAGTGAAATCGTTGAAAAATGGGATCTTCGCCTTTTTTCCGAACGATTTGAAATTATCGAACTCTATTTCCTTGATATGCATGTGCAATCAGTCATCGGTTTAGCAGACCACGATAATATCGTCCTTCCTCCCGCGTCCCTGATACGTTTCCGGGGTGTTCTCCGCTATGATGTACTCGGTAGATTCGATCTCTTTCTTTTCTTCCGGATCGGGCGCGTCTTTCTGCTTCATCTCGTCGATCAGTGATCTCTGATAGAGCAATTCATCCAGTATTCCAGCCATACCGCCTTTTAACTCTTTCACCGTCATCTCGAGTGCAGCAATCCGATCTTCAGCCCCTGGCGACGATTTCGCCATCTCTGTGATCGTATGATCCCTATCCTTCACCTTCTGTTCGAGCCGTTCAATCAAGATATCTCTTTGCTTATCCATCCATGCCCCTCCTATGTTTTATTCAGAGGTGAACCATCCAATTGAATGTTTTGTATGAGTATATATAAATGTTACTGAAAGCCCGGGGCTTTCGCAGGACACAAAAATCCTGCCCGCCATCCCCGCCCCGCGCTCCCACTCACCTCGTGAGAATATGTACCACAGCAGTCCCGCCTGATCCTCCGACATTGTGCGCCATCCCGACCTCGCCTGCGACCTGCCGCTTTCCTGCCTCGCCTCTCAGTTGCTGCGCAATCTCAACGACCTGTTTGATCCCTGTCGCGCCTACCGGATGCCCGCAGGCTTTGAGACCGCCTGACGGATTCACTGGCAGATCGCCATCGATCGCTGTTGCCCCGTCCTCAGTCACAGTCCCGCCGGTTCCCTTCTCAAAGAATCCGAGATCCTCGATCGCGCATATCTCTGCTATCGTGAAGCAGTCGTGCACCTCCACAAAATCGATATCCGCAGGCGTCATGCCCGCCATCTTGTATGCGCGGGATGCAGCAGACACGGTTGCATCGAGCGTGGTGATATCTGCGCGGTCGTGCAGGGATATGGTATCGGACGCCTGTGCGCTCGCTTTGATGTAGATCGGGGTGTCTGTGTACTTTCTTGCGATCTCTGCTGGCGCGAGCACCACAGTGGCAGAGCCGTCCGTGAGCGGCGAGCAGTCGAGTATGTGTAGCGGATCCGCTATCATCGTCGATCGCAGCACCGCCTCGACCGTTAGCTCATTTCGATACTGCGCTTTCGGGTTCATCGTTGCGTTGTGATGGTTCTTCACAGCCACGCTTGCGAGTTGCTCTGACGTGGTCCCGTATTCGTGGATATGCCTGCGTGCGATCATCGCATAGAGCCCAGGGAACGTGGCGCCTGCAAAGCCCTCCCACTCCCGGTCCGCGGCTGCCGTGAGCATGTCGGTTGCAGCCTGTGCGCTGACATCAGTCATCTTCTCAACACCAGCCGCAACCACGATATCAGCATGTCCGGATGCGATCGCAAGCACGCCCATCCTGAGCGCAAGCCCGCCTGATGCACATGCTGCCTCCACGCGCGTGGATGGCGTGTGCAGACTTGCAAGACCCGCGTAATCAGCGATTAGCGACGATATATGCTCCTGCTCCACGAATCTGCCAGCGCTCATGTTTCCGACGAAGAGTTCGTCGATCTCCTCTCCTTGCACGCCAGCATCCTCGATCGCTGCCACGCCTGCTTCCACGAAGATGTCCCGGAACGATCTGTCCCAGAACTCCCCAAACGGTGTGCAGCCGATTCCTATGATTGCTACATCTCTTGCCATAGTTGTCGTAGTGACCTTTTCTGTAATGAGGTTTTTTATGTTGGCGGAAAGACTATAATTTGTTGACGATTCTGGTCTGTATCACGCTGCCACCCATATCACTCCAGCAGTCCTTCAGTTCCTTTATCTGGTCGCGCCTGACAAGTGCGGTGTACGCTGACCCGGTTCCTGAAAGACTCACTCCCGAAACCCCAAGCTTTAGCGCGCTCATCACGATCTCGGTATCGAATCCGAGAGCAGCGCAGTACAGCAACCCGTTAAGTGTCATCGCATTCTCGAAATCATGATCGAGCGCAAGCCGATACGCCACCTCCACAAGCGGCGCAATCGCCTTTGACCGGGTAACATCCGTATCCGCGGTGAACGCCTTCTCCTCTGGCAGGTAGATCAGCACATCGGATTCGTATTCGAGCCGCTCCACCAGTTCCATGTTGCGATTGTCAGTGATCACGATCCCCCCTAGTGCTGAAGCGCACGCATCATCAAAAGCGCCTGTTATCGTGACGCCGACATCGAGTGCAGCGCGAACACCCATCGAAATGACATCCATCAACGGCAGCGTCTCCCCGATCGCATCCAGCGTCGCAAGTACCGTTGCATTGGCAGCAGCAGAACTGCTCTTCAGACCCCGCGCGATCGGTATCTCGCTTCTGGTTGTGACGACGCCGTCGCACCGGTATCCGAACCGATCCAGAACAAGGGAGACGCACCGCGTTATAAGCGCTGTATCCGCGGTATCAGCGTTCTCGATCCTGCCTGTGATCCTGCCAGCGTCTCCGGCTCCGGCATCCGAGCATTCATCCAGTTCAACGTCTGCCGTGGTCGCAAGATCGATGCAAAAAGCCGCGCCCTTCCAGATCGCAATCGCATTCACGATCGTTCCCGCACCGTTTGCGCATCCGTGTCCGTGCATGGCAGTATATCACATCGAACCTGTATTTATGCTTCGCATGGGGGCGAGAGCGATTCGATATGTATTCATCCTAACACTGTCGATCTTGCTCCGAAAATAGCCATGCTCTTAGATTCTACCGCAGAGTGCGCAGAGCCACGCAGAGGGTTGAAAACAGTCTCGAAACTCTGCGCCCTCCGCGTTCTCTGCGGTGATAAATCACTTGATTTTCAGACAGTGTCATTCATCCTGATCCGGCAGGGGCAGGAGATTCGCCCGCCCCCCTCCTCACAACCTCGACCCCAGCCGCTGCAAAGAACTCGATCGCCATAGTATCAGGGTACGCATCCCTGAACACCACACGAACGATGTTTGCATTGATGATCATCTTCGCGCAGAGTATACATGGCTGGTGCGTGCAGTAGATCGTTGTGCCCTTTGTGCTCACGCCGTGCAGCGCAGCCTGAATGATTGCGTTCTGCTCTGCATGGACTGCTCGGCAGATCTCGTGCATCGTTCCCGATTCGATATTCTCCTGATCCCTGATGCATCCGATATCAAGGCAGTGCTCAAGGTTTCTGGGCGCGCCGTTGTAGCCGGTCGATATGATGCGCTTATCTCTCACGATCACTGCGCCTACGTTGTTTCGCAGGCAGGTCGATCTAGTCGCAACGACCTCTGCGATGTTCATGAAGTATTCGTCGATGGTTAGTCTCATGGGATTTTAGGTAGTCGATTCTTGAATCGTTTGAATCTGTTTATAGTAGTAATCTGTTCTTTATGGTTTTTAAAGCACCCGTCTGCAACCCTGTGCTTGCGGTCGCCCCACAGCTTCCTGTAATGATGGGATGAAAAGGTTCTGGCGAGTGGAAAATCCTTGAAAGACGTGATGAGGGTGGTTTTGGGGATTTTGCGAAAATGCTTTAACATCTCAGGGGGTGTATGGAATCATGAGCTTACAGGAACGAATCTTCGCTGGAAAAGGGGATATCAAGGCAGATCTTGCGCTGACCGGTGGTAAGATCGTCAATGTCAACACGAAAGAGATCCTTAAAGGAGATGTCGCAGTAAAAGATGGAATCATCGTTGGCATAGGCGACATATCAGATAAAATCGGAGATGACACAAATACGATCGATATAACCGGGAAGTTCGTCTCTCCGGGCTTGATCGATGGGCATGTCCATTTCGAGTCCAGCATGTTAACACTCGCCCATTTTGCGATGGCAGCGATCAGGCACGGCACGACCGGACTGGTCATCGATCCGCACGAGATCGGAAATGTTCTTGGGAAAGGAGGAGTGGAACTTGTTTTATCTGAAATTGAGGATATACCGTCCAGTATTTTTGTCATGGTTCCCTCCTGCGTCCCATCCTCAGACCTCGAGACATCAGGAGCAGTAATGGACGCTCCCACTGTAACGAGTCTGCTGTACAACGATCACGTGATCGGGCTTGGCGAGGTGATGGATTTTCCAGGCGTGCTCGATGCTGATCCTGAAAAACTTGATATGATCGAGGAGGCGCTGGTTCTCGGGAAGAGGGCGGACGGGCACTGCCCCGGCATGGCTGGAAGCGATCTCGCGGGATACCTCTGTGCAGGCATATCGAGCGATCACGAGTCCCTGACGTACGAGGAAGCGATCGAGAAAGCCCGGATGGGGATGGCTGTGATGCTGCGGGAAGGGTCGGCTGCGAAGTGCCTCCACGAGTTCATACCGCGGCTTGTTGATGACGGGATCGATCTCGGCAATTTCTTCTTTGTAACCGATGATCGGCATCCGGGGGACCTGATCCGGGGGTATATGGATGTGCTTGTGAGAACCGCGATCGATCTCGGCACCCCTCCGATCGATGCGATTTCGACCTGCACGATCAACGCTGCAAGGCATTACCGGATCGACCACCTGGTCGGATCGGTCAGCATCGGGCGGAAGGCGGACCTCGTGGTGCTGAGCGATCTCGAGGGGTTCGTGATCGATAGGGTCTTTGTAAACGGATCCTCGTCCGCTGATTCCGCTTCAAAGCCAGTGTATCCGGCAGAGGTCTTTGATACGGTGAAACTCGGCGCAATCCGTGCCGAAGATCTCCGGATCGAGAGCGGCACAGACACGGACACAGACGTGGAGGCAAATATAATCGTCGCAATCCCTGATGCGATATTCACCGACTGGAGGGTCGATGCCATCTGTCCTGAAGACAGCATTCTCAAGCCCGATGCCAGCAGGGACATTCTCTCGATAGCGGTGATCGAGCGGTATGGGAAGCGCGGAAGCATCGGACGCGGGTTTGTGTCCGGTTTCGGTTTCGAAGGGGGCGCATTTGCCCAGACGATCGCGCATGACTCGCATAACGTGATCGTGACCGGTGCAAACTTCGAGGACATGGCGCTCTGCGTCAATGAGATCAGGCGGCTGCATGGCGGGATCGTGGTCGCTTATGACGGCGAGATTGTAGGACGCCTTCCGCTTCCGTTTGCAGGATTGCTCTCGACAGGAAGCATCGAATCGGTGGATGCAAAACTGAGGTGCCTCCACGCTGTGATGGAAGAGATGGGATGCGTGCTGCCGTCTCCGTTCATGACGCAGTCATTCCTTGCGCTTCCGGTGATACCGCGGCTGAAGATCACGGATCTCGGGCTTGTGGATGTGGAGAAGCACGAGATCGTGGATGTGATCCGGGGGTAATGTGTGAGTGATGTGTGAGTGATGTGTGAGTGAGGCGGTTGTAGGGGCGAAGAGGATCGATGGAAAGAAAGCCATAAATAAATTGCCGGCATCCGGGGATAATATGAGCAGCACAATCGAATGCAGGGAGAAGGTGATAACAAAGATAGGGATGTTATCTGAGAGCAAATTAAAATCAGCACTCGATTTTGTCGAATACCTTACAGAGAAAGAAGAGTGGGAGGCTACGCAAGAGATCTTGAGCGATGGAAACGCTATGAAAAATATCAAAGAGGCTGATGAATCCTGGAAAGATAAGAGAGAAGAAGAGTTCATTTCATGGGAAGCAGTGAGAAAGGATGTATGAGATCCTTTTGCATAGAAATGCCGCAAAAACATACGCAAATCTTGATAATAGAACTGTTGCAAGAATAAATAAAAGGTAACTACTCAGGTATGCTGATTGGTCTCCTGATTGCGATCCTGTGCTTTCTGTCAAGAAAAATAACCGCAGAGTACGCAGAGG
>DAOURL010000179.1 GCA_030625165.1 Methanosarcinales archaeon
GCGGCAACCCTGCGAGATAGAAACACCGGTCCAGAACCGCTTGTGCCTCTGATCCGAACTGGCGGTACACCTCCCGATCCTCGACTATGAGTGGGTTCATCGTCTCGGAAAATCCCATCCTGAGATACGCCTCCCTGAGAAGGTGCACCGTCTCAAAGATCGGGTGTGGCTTCCCGTAATCGAATTTGAGGTGTGGGTATGCCTGGTTGATCCCGGGAACCGGGATTATCTCCTTACCAAGGTTCCATGTCGCTTCAAAGTCCTGCGCTGCTGATTTCCTGATTGCATCCGGATCGAACTTCATTATGCAGTACTTGTCACCAATCACAGTTAAACGATTTGATGAAGTAGCCAGAGATAGGCGAAGAAGAGGATGCGAAAGCCCGAATGCCACCGCGTGACCTGCTAACCACCGTCCCCGCGGATGTTACTGAAATGGGCTCGCTGCGATTCGAACGCAGGATCCCCGCCGTGTGAAGGCGATGTCATAACCAACTAGACCACGAGCCCATGATCGAGTTGTCTGGAAATGGGTCTGTAGCGATATAAATATTGCTGTCGGCGAAGCCTGCATTCACCTGAAGCACTTGACGCACGATATGATCGTATCGCCCGCCTCTGTCAGATCCATCGCCATAGCCATCCCGGAATCCAGGTCATCCGCTTCGCAGTCGCTCTCTATGCCAACCGTGATGAAGCGATCGATGAAGTCCCGGTTCCGCCCGATCAGCCCTACCACCTCATCCGTGTCAAGCCCCTCGCAGACGTTGTACTCCTCAATCCCTATGATCATGACGACCCGCCCCCGCCCCTCATCCGCGATACGTCTGACATGGTCGATCGCAGATTCCGCAGACGATATGTTCATGCCTGAGTTCGAGTTATCAACGACAGTCCTGCCATCGACCTCCAGGATCTTCATTCTCCCGCTTACGCCGCTGAAACCGTCGAGAAAAGACTTTATGCAGTCCGGATCGGTGTTCATCGATATTGCAGCGGAAACCGTGGCAAGAATTGCGGTTCGGTACGAGAAGATGTCATAGGCTTTGACTGTGAACTCGATACTCCGGTTCATTGCTGTAACGACCGCATGTTCATGGTCGATCTCCTCGAAACGCACGTCCCCTCCAGCCGCCCCAGCCCCTCCGTCCCCGAATGTGAGGATGTTTGCAGCCGGGCAGGAGGTTACACCGACATCGCGGTTTAAGATCAGCGTTGATCCTGGTTTTGCTCGATTTACCATCTGCATCTTCGCGCTGGACGCTAGTCCGGTCTTGTTTGCGATCAGGTAATCACCTGTTAGGGTGGTGATGATGCCGGTGTCTGCAAGCCCTGTGCCGCCGAGAGAGACCTCGAAGATGAAGATATCCGGTTCCAGATCCGGTTCGGCTTTGACCGATTCCACCGCCCTGATGATGCTTGCCGGCGCAATGCTCCACTTTGCGATCGTTCTTGCACTGCTGCCACCACACCCATCTCCGCCCCTGCCATCCCAGTACTCCACACCTGCGCTGGTATGCGAGACGACTTTTTTACCAGCACATTCCGATAACATTCCTGCGAGAATCCGGACGGTGCTCGTCTTTGCGGTCGTGCCGGTCACCTCTACAACGTGATACCGTTTAAGACGCTGTTTCAGAATCTCGTAGACCGCGGCATGATGCGTGATCACCGGTACCGGCACGTCCGCGGCGCGCGCATCGTGAAGCGTCTTGTACGCAGAATCAAGATGCACAGGCGCAACGATCAGATCGAAATCGCCCGCATCTGGCGGTTCTGTCAGAACTGGTATGCCTGACGATTCGAGATCGCGGCGCGCTTCGGCACTGACAGTGCCATACACATCGACAGTGGTGACCGCATCTGTCTCTGCGAGAGACTGCGCGATCAGATCGCCGCCGTGCGTCAGATCGAGCACCGCGATATTCATATTCAGCGTGAAAGCGCTTCTTCAGCCCTCTTGTATGCAAGTTTAGCGATGCATGGATCTGCGCCGAGCGGTTCGGCATAAATGACCTCAACCGACTTTCCGTCGATCTCTGTCACCGCCTTCTTATCTTCGTTCAGATTCAGTTCCTTCGGGATGTCCTCCATCGTGTGGACGCCGTGCGCAAGGAAGATCGGGAGCGCGACGATCCTGTCAACGCCGGTTCCAGCGAAACTCTCCAGACCCTGCTTCAGAACCGGTTTGTTCATGTTCAGAAACGCTGTTCGCACGACGACATCGCCCTGATCGGCGATCATCCCGGATAGCGTCTCGACTAGTTCCTTGTTGTATGGAAGTGTGCTTCCGTGTCCGAGTACCAGTATACCTGTGTTCATAGTTTGTCTCCTGTGTTACGTAGAATGTTAGATGGTAACTATCATTGTTAAACCCATCGACACGCGACCGACCGACCGTTATACTTATATACCAGAGACAACAGATGTATAGTTGTCATTATCATTATGATAATGAGGTGGTTATCATGGCATGGACAAAAATAGAAAATGTGTGGGAAGATCTGGATGAGGTGCTCTGCGGCGCAGTGTGCCTCATCTTTGGGTGGGGTTCAGCCACGCTCAGTCACGAATGCTTTCACTTAATGGTCGCACGCTCGCTTGGACTTACAGCAACGCTTGGCGAGGTCACCCTCACCACAGGCTCGGTGTTCGTGCAGGGGGATATGACATCGGTCGAGACGATGCTTGTGGCGGTCGCGGGCAGTCTCGGGTTGATCATAGTCGGGCTGCTACTGATCAACTCGTTTGAAAACAAGATGATACACATGATCGGGGTGGTTTTCCTGTGCAGGGCATGGATCGATGCCCTTCCGCTCTTCGATCTGGATGGCGGGATATTTGTGCAGTCCGCATGTAGTGCTCTTGGAACTGCTGGATTACTTGCAGCATGGATCTTCGTCATCCTCGAGATTCTCGTAAGCGGCGGCGCAATCGCACACGTGATCAAGAGTGGGTCTGTCTAACGCTCCTTTGTGTTATACGTTAGCACAGTGTCAGGTGTGCCTTCTCCGGCACATCTGGCAGCTGTGACGACTTTTTTTCGTATCCTCTTCAAATTAAATGGTGATCAAGTATCTACGTCCGGGGGGCATTCGTGCGATTCGTACAATTCGTACCATTCGTGATCTACTTGTGCTGATTTTATCACGAATTCCACGAATGAAACGAATGACACGAATTTGGTCACCACAGAAGATGCATTTTACCATCGCTTTTGAAGTGGATACTTTTTTCAAAGATTGGTGTTTTTGCCGCTCTGGCGGATCAACGAAAAAGAGAAGAACGTTTAATATGCAGGGGTTTATAAACGTAATTCGAAATTTCAGTTGTGGCGGTATGCAAACATGAAACGACCACTCACCATCGGGATCATTCTCCTGATCATTGCAGTC
>DAOURL010000147.1 GCA_030625165.1 Methanosarcinales archaeon
TGCTAGTGTCACGTCAACTATGTAATGTCGCAAGAAATATAACACAGGTTCTTCATAATCAACCTTGGTGGATTGAATATGAAGAAATACATTGTGACACTTGCCAAAGAGGAGCGCGAAGCTCTTGACGTACTTACTTCCAAAGGTAAACACAAATCACAGAAAATACTCAACGCTCTGATTCTACTCGGGTGCGATGAGGGTGGCTATCAGGTGAAACGTTTGACCAACGAAGTAATAGCATCCGCCCTGAACATAAGCATGAGAAAGATTGACCGCGTAAAGAAGCGATTTGTCGAGGAAGGTCTCGAGGTTACCCTCAACGGTAAAAAGGGAAGCCGCATCTATGCTAAAAAAGCTGACGGCGATTTTGAAGCCCATTTGGTTGCATTGAGTTGCAGTGAGCCGCCCGTTGGTTTTGCGAGATGGTCTCTGAGGTTGTTAGCTGACAATGTTGTTGAGCTTGGTTATATTGATAGTGTTTCTCATGAAACGGTACGCCGCATCCTAAAAAAAATGAAATCAAGCCCTGGAAACGAAAAGGATGGATAATTCCACCGAAGCAAAACGGCAACTTTGTTGCAAATATGGAAATGGTGTTGGATGTTTACAAGCGTCCGTTTGATCCACGATATCCTGTCGTATGCATGGACGAATCCCCAAAGCAGCTGATTGCAGAAACAAGAACCCCCCTTCCTGCAACGCCCGGGCATCCGACCGCGCATGATTATGAATATAGGCGTTGTGGCATGTGCAATATTTTTCTCGCCTGTGAGCCATTGGCAGGAAAGCGCATGGTGGAGATTACCGAAAGAAAAACCAAGCGGGACTGGGCTTGCTTTCTGGAAGAGATTGCAGATCAATATGTAAGAGCGGAAAAAATAATGTTGGTGATGGACAATCTGAACACACACGTCCCAGGATCGCTCTATGAAATATTTCAGCCGGATAAGGCAAAGACAATATTGGATAGATTCGAGTTTGTATATACTCCGAAGCATGGGAGCTGGTTGAATATGGCGGAGATTGAGTTGAACGTGCTCACGGGGCAGTGTTTAAACAGAAGAATCGATGACATTGCGGTTGTCCGGAAAGAGGTGTTGGCATGGCAGGAATTCAGAAACAACAAAAATGCGAAAGTTAATTGGCAATTCACTGCCGAGGATGCCCGGATAAAGTTATCTCGCCTTTATCCGACACTTGAAAGTTGACGTGACACTAGATCCAAATTCGAGTTTGAGATGATCTACTCGGCGTATCAGACAAACGATTTTCCAGAAAGGTTGAAACTCGTTTTTAAGGGGATGCATCTGCTTGAGGATAACTACATCGGTGCTTCCGGCTCGCGAGGGTATGGTAAGATAAGCTTCGGGGATATCGAGTTGAAACAGAAGACAAAGAACGATTATATAAGCGGAGATGATTGGGGGACTGTGAATGGTACTGATGGAATAGGGACTACGCAGGGGCTGCTGAAGTGGTTGAATGGGTTGAATGATAACGCGGGTTGAGGGCACTATGGATACAGTATATCTCGATCCGTTATCTGCACTTCCAACTGATCTGCCATCGAACAGGATATTTGGCGCGATATGCGTTGGAATGAATGAATTGTATGGCGACGGCGAGTTATCTTCGATGCTTGAGCAATTCAGAGGAGGATCTGCTCCATTCATCCTGTCGTCTGCATTTCCTTTTGTATATGGCGAGGATAACAAAACGAAGTATCATTTCTTTCCGAAGCCGATTGTGAAACCATCGGCGCTCGAGGATCATGAGGGGCATTATGATGCTGCCAAAAAGTACAAGAAGGTACAATATCTCGATCAGGTGCTTTTCAATCGATTTATCAATGGAGAAATCAATGAGACTTCCTTGATTGAGGGGTTGAGCAGTAATGATGTTAAAATAATCAGAAAAATATTTTTAACCGGGACTGATATCAACAATGATTTTGCAATTAGAAAGCAGGATACGCCGCATAATATTCTGAACAGATTATCTGGTTCATCAGAGAACTTTTATTACACTACCGGGCTTAATTTTAAAAATTCCGGATTGTTTTTTCTGATAAAATTTTACGATAACGCATATAGATCAAAAGTCGAGGCATCACTCAAATTTATCGAAGACCGTGGATTTGGAGGTAATATTTCAAGTGGGATGGGGCAGTTCAAACTATCGATCGTAACTGATAGTGAATTGATCAATGAACCAGCGCGCGATGTGGGATCTTCCATGACGCTTTCGCTTTATTCCCCTGATGATTTTAATTCCTTTGATAAGAAGAGGTGCTGGTACGAATTGATGAAAATCAGGGGGCGGTGTGGTGACGGTTTCATGAAAAAGAGTATCCGGGTCTTCAAAGAGGGTTCGACCTTTCCGATCCGTGATCAGAAGATTTGCGGAAAGCTGGTGGATGTGCGCGAGAACCCGGATGTTGTCGAGTATGGGATCGCATTTCCGGCCAGGATGGTGGAACCGTGATCTGTGAACTTGAGGCGGTCACTCCTGTGCATATCGGGACTGGTATGAGGTATAACAGAGCGGAATTCGTGGTGAAAAACGGCACCCTTCACAGAATCTCCCTGAGAAAACTAATAGATATGCTATCCGGGCGTGAAATTGATAATTTAACGTCTCAACTGGAGCGAGGAAGTTTTTCAATCGGGGGCTTTTTGCAACGTACCGACGTTGAACCGGATGACGTATCTATGTACTCTCTCGGATGTAAGATGGTGCCAAAGGATGTGCGGGAACAGATAAAGACTGCTAATAGGGCATACATACCGGGATCGAGCATAAAGGGTGCAATCAGGGGTGCTCTGCTGTACTGGCATCTCAAAACCAACGACTGGATGATACCAGTCTGTTATCTCAAGAAGGGGGGGATATTTGGCTATACTAACATAAATCTCCTTGATCTGATCAGAGGAGATGTCCAGCGGTTCTCTGATGGGGAACCGGTGCCGGTCAAATCATTCTTTGAAGATTATGAAGATGAGACTAAAAAGCGATTTGGTAACAGATTTATAGAGATGGTCTTCGGCATGAAACCATTTGTTTTAACCGAGAAGGGCATGCGCTCCAATTTTGATGCGAAGTACGATCTGCTGAAATTTTTACATATCTCTGATTTTATGCCAGTTGATGCACGGCTGTCCGCCGTAAATCTGAAGACGTACTCACTGAAGCGTGAAAACCTCGAAGCAAAGAGGTATATCACCACCGTAGAAGCCATACGTGGAAGGTTTAGCGGTACGATCTCACTGAGTTCACAGATATATACTGCGCTTGAAAATACTGATGAATATCCCTTATTGATGGACCGATTAAAAATTCTTGGACTGAAGGACGATTTTCACGATGAAGAAGTGATGAAGCACCTTAAGACAGTTCTTATGGATTACAACAGTTGGTGTATCGAAAAGGAGATTGAACTGGCATCATCTGCGGACAATGGCAACCGATTTGCAGAAGGGTTGGAAGAACTGGAACGATTGAACAGGAGCAGTAACCTCATTCGGATGGGCTTCGGCGTCGGGACAATGTACCAGACACTGATCAAATTGATAGAAGAGGCGGATGTGGAATTGGCTAAAAATATTGTAAATAAGTCCAAACTTGGAAACTTCGGGAGGGGTCTTGACAGCATAACCGGAACCGGTCTATCCCCACCATATCCCAAGAGCATCGAATTTACCGATGATTACAATCCAATAGGGTGGTTGAGATGGGAATAGCCCTCTTTATGACGGTTGGAACCGGAGGGGGGACCAAAGAGAGTGCAAGGAGTCTGGCTCATGGGATTTTATCGGCAATCATCCATTATAATCCTGATCAAATTGTATTTTTTGGATCAGATGATAGTAAAGAAACCGTAAGTTCATTAAAAGAGCAATGTCGTGAAGAAAAGAAGAAGGAGCTTGCTGATCATGAATTTATCGGGATAACCGATGTGGATGATTTTAATGAGTGTTTTGGGAAGATGCAGAGAAAGATAGAGGAATATGAAGATCATGAAATAATAATCGACTACACATCAGGAACAAAGACGATGACGATGAGTGCTGCAATATGTTCCATGCTGTATCACAAGAAGCTAAACCTTATTTCGGGAAAGCGCGGTGAGAATGGTGCTGTGATTCCGGGGACGGAAAATCAACGTGAACAGAATCTCTATTCGATTTATGACAAACTCCAGTTTGACAAAGTGAAGGATCTTTTCAACTCATATCGGTTCAATGAAGCGAGATTGACGCTAAACGAGATCGTCATACTGGAAGATAGGGGAACATACGGAAAGATGATCGATGCTTATGATCGATGGGATAAGTTCAATCACAATGCAGCATTCGAGATATTGAAGGATGTCAAAGATGGCAGAGTTTCAGAGAACAAAGCGTTTCTGGGAAAACTTGTGCACAACAAAGATCTAAAGTTTTATATAGTCGATCTTATAAACAATGCCACTCGCAGGATTGAGGATGGGAAGTATGATGATGCCGTTGCGAGATTATACCGGACGATCGAATTGATCGCACAGGCGAGATTGATGGATATGAAACTCATCGAGGAAGGACGGTTCAAGGACTACATGGTATTTGCGATACGGCTGGATATGTTAAAGGAAAAGTTGGGCGATGAAGCCGTAAATAAATATCGTGATGGGCAGGAAGAGAAGGATATGGAGAAGGGTGTGATAAAAGTAGGTTTGTCCGGAAGTTATGCACTTCTATACGATCTGAACGATGAGTTGGGTCTGAAATTTAATGGAGACAGACGCCTCCAAAATCTTTTGCAGAGCAGAAATCGTTCGATACTGGCGCATGGATTAGCTCCCGTTGAAAAGAATGCCGCAGAGGAGTTATTCGGAATAGTAGTTGAGTATGCGAGGATTGTTTCATCTGATAAGTTGTCAGAGATGGCAGCATTTCCAAAACTGTGATGCCATAGGGTGGAAAAATAAATATAGATAAAATACACACCAAAGATTATCAAAACTGATATATAAAAATTAAGCCAATCGGTGACACCAATGAATGAATTATACGTAACATTCCCGAAATCGCTGGAAATCACATTGAACAAATCCGAATCCGAGACTGCCAGCACGATCCAAGAGATTGCTGCACTGCACCTCTAC
>DAOURL010000035.1 GCA_030625165.1 Methanosarcinales archaeon
TATCCGCGTCTGACATCCGGTTCGATCACATATACACTCGTCGTCGGCTTCTCGCCATAGAGTATCATTGTGTCATTATATTTATTGACCCTCATATGGATGTCTGAGATGTTCGCAAGCGTTTTTTTGATCTCGGGAGCGAGGCTGTGTTTGCATATCGCTATCGTCAGGATCTTATTCGCAGCGGTGTACTTCTTATCCGAGAGGATCATCCTTTTAAGCGCCTGCATGCCGAGCATCGTCTCAAGAATCTCATAATCCACGATCTTCACGACGTCCCCGCCTCGCTCCGCCCGCAGTTTCGCAAGCTCCCGATCCAGTATATTGAAGTTGCTTGAGAAGCGTTCCTTGTCATAAGCCACGACGAAATCCTCGGTCACTGGCTCTTCGGGATTCTCTTCGGTCACGACCCGAAATGAGTTCAATTTGTCGCTCAACCCGTACTCGAAGACGTTGTTCTTGACCTCGCTCGGACCTGCGCCGCTGACCGAGAGTATGACCGCGCCGCCGTCCTGACTCACGATGTTTGCAGCGGTCAGCATCGGCAGTGTGTAAAAGAAGTTATCGACATTCTCACCCGTTTCCAGCAGGATATAACTCCCGATCCGGTATCCTTTGAATATCTCATCCAGATCACGGTTTCCGGTCGAATAGTGCGTCTTGGTATTTGGGATTGGCTCAAACGGCAGGTACTCTTCCGGATACATGACCTCGAACGCATTGAAACTGCGAAATCTCCCGTTTTTCAGAGTGAACAGGTAATTTGGCTGGTTTATAGCGGTACCGCGCAGTTTATCGATGGACAGCATCCGCATACGTCTGCCATCACGATCTATCTGGTGCAGCGAGATCACGCCATCTGCGAGATAGTCGATCTCCGTCTTCTCCATCTTCTCAAGGATGATGACGACCTTGGTATGTGCTGGTTCGATCAGGCATCGGTTGATGAGACCGACAAAAAACTTTTCGCTCACTTTATATTTATCGCACAACCCTTCGATGCTGTCCAGCACGAGCAGTGACCTTTCAGGCAGGAATGTATCAACCCGGTCACAGACCTGATCAAATTCGGTTATATCGGTCCGGTCAGGATCGTCAAGCATCCCGTACATCTCGAAAGCATCCCTTTCGACACGCAATTCCTCATTATCATCTTTCTTAAAGAATCTGTCCCAGAACGTGTCTTTCGATTCGATGACATTGATCTCCTTGTGTCTTTGACGTAGTCGTGGAAAATACCGGTAGACTGCATCGGTTGTCGACCTCGTGGTAAGGTACATGGGATTGCAATCCAGGAACGCATCCATCAGTTCAAGTGTCAGAATGGTTTTGCCAGTACCCGGATTCCCCTGTATGATCAGTGAACTGCCCCCCTCATGAGACAGAAAATTCTTTATCTCTTCTGGAATCATGTACTGATATATATGTCTTGATTCTTAATAACTTTTTGGATTTCACGGGACAGCCAACTTGCCTTTGTGCTTGCATCAAACATGATGCAAACGAATAGATGAATCCTTAAGAATTCGCCGCATCACACGTCGCCAAAGTCGACATCGAGGACAGGGAGTTTTCTCCGCGCTCCATAAGCATCATAACACGTCCAGCTATGCTCGTTGTACGGGAAACCGGCGATGATGTGGCAGTTGCCGGTCCGTGCAAATAGGGACAGATCATGCTGCGAGGGTCTGGTATTCGGTGTCGGGTGGCTATGCACCGAGCCTGCGACTGAGATCATCGGCAGCATGTAGATGTGCATGACCGCGCTCACCTCTGATGACTCGGTTCCTGGCAGCACGACCACTTCGGTGATGATCCCATCCTCTGCGCGCAACAACCCCGCGAATTCGTTCGGTGCAGTCGACTTGCTCACTTCGAGTATGAACTCGAGTGTCTCACGTGCGATTCCCCTGATCTCTTTTGCTCGCATCTCTACGGACCCGCCGGGATTCGAACCCGGGACGTCCGGCTTAGAAGGCCGGCGCTATATCCTGGCTAAGCCACGGGCCCTTGGCTTCGGATATGTATGTGAATCGGTGCTGGTGTTAATAAACCTGTCACCCGGCTTTCCACCGGGACTGCCAACTTACCCTGATGCTTGTACCGAACACGGATGCACACAATACAAATCCCTGAATTATGACCCACAAGTTACCTACGTATGTACCTGTACCGACAGATTCCTGAACGAATCAACAACCAGCCGGGACAACGCCTCACTCTTGTCAACGGACGTCATCATCGTATCTGCACGCACGATCTCGACGCCACCGTCGATGCCGATCTCGATGTCATCCCTGTCGATTATAAAGACGTCCGGAAGATCGCCCAGAAGATCGCGGTAACATTCGAGCACGCCTGCCGAGGATACCTCGTACCCGCACGCCCGCATGAGTCTTCCAGCAGGTCCGCTGACAGGCGCATCGCCGATGATCGGGCTTACCGCAACCACCGTCTTCTCGCGCAGGATCTCGCGCATCCCTGGCAGCCTCAGTATCGGACCGATGCTTGTTATCGGATTGCTCGGACCGATGAGGACCGTATCGTCGCTATCAAGAGCAGAGAGCACTGCATCAGACGGCACGGCATCGTCTATGCCGTGGATGTTTACGCCGAGCACGTCGGGATCGCCTCCATGCGTGATCCAGTACTCTTGAAAGTGCATCTCGCATGCAGGCGTGGTGATATGTGTTGCAACCGGGTGATCGGTCATCGGAAGAATGCTGGCTCGTATGCCGGATGAGCGCGCCAGTTCACGGATCGCTTCTGTGAGGGCGCTACCTTTTCGGATCAGGTCTGACCGCAGGATATGGGTCGCACGATCCCTGTCCCCGATCCGCATGATTTCAGGGTGTCCGGCTCGTTTCAGCGATTCGTGGGTTGTGAATGTGTCGTCGCGGATGCCCCACCATTTTGCAGCATCGATTGTGTCTGCAAACAGGTACAGAACCGTGTCGATGTCAGGGCAGACAAGGTTTCCGGAGACCCACGTATCCTCTGCCGTGTTCACGATCACTGTAATCTCCTCTTCCGGGATGACCCCTCTCATCCCTGCAAGGAGTTTCGGTGTTCCGGTTCCGCCTGATAATATGATCATTTTGGTTATCCGGTTGGCTGGATCTGGTGTTATGGTTTTCGGGGGCGGGGTTTGGTGACTTCAGTAAAATAGCCTTATGCTCGGTTAAAAAATAAAATTATTCCAACAACTTTCAATCTTGTTAGCGTTCCTTATTCCAGACATTTTGCACAAATATATGATCGATAGTCGTCCAGAATTCTCCGAACATTTCACCCGTATTTTTTCTGAGGTAACCACTCACAAATCGAGAAAATTCTCGCTCACTTAAGTTTTCATCCAAAAATGGCTCTATTGCTTTCTTGCGAAGGGCGCAGAGTTTATTAATATTCAATCCCAGTTTCACAATTGTCATTCTTGCTGCATCATCGGATTTCGTGGCAGGCTGGATTTTGCCGTCTGCGGTATATGCAAAATGCCCCTCACAGTCCGGATCTAACGGCGAAACAAGAAGCTGGTTGCCAAACCAATCGCCCTTCAAATTCCCGCAATGTCGAGGCTCTCCTTGTTTCAATTTGTTTTGGCAGGAACAGAGCATGTTAGCATAATCTAAAGGATTGACCGCGTTGTTGCTTCGAGGATTGAAATGGTCAATATGGGGATCATCATCGATCAACCGACGCTCACAGTAGCAGCAAATATAACCCTGTTCTTTCATGAGGGAATTTTTTACTTCCTTTTTTGTTGTGCCGCTCAAGTCTTCGTATGTTGGCCGCCAGTCCTCATTGGCACTTGCCTTCCATTCATCAAAATCCGGGGTATTCTGATTTTTGACAATATGCTTCATTTTCCAATCAGCTCCCTGCGTTTGATGAGGACTCCTGCCCTCAACAATTCAGGATCAGCTCCAATTTTTTGCTCCAATTCAGTGATCATTTTTTGTGCTTCTTTCAGTTTTCCTGCACCGATTACCTCAAAAATACTGTGAAGATCAGAAGCTACTTCGTCAGGTCTTGTTGTTTTTAGACCCATAAGATCTTCAAGTACCCGATCCACATTTTTCCCATAAGACTCGTTCGGCTTTCTTGCCACAATGCCAGAATCCGTTTGATCGAGAAAGAACAGACGCTCCGGATGCACATGGGTGATGACATGCGGCGAATGGGTGGATATGATGAACTGGCAATTGGGAAAAACCTCTAATAACTTAGGGACGATCATTCGTTGCCATTTCGGATGCAGGTGCAGGTCAATTTCATCTATGAGGACAATACCTGAACCTTCCAGCGGTTTTGTGGAATCAGGATTCGCAATTGCCATTCGTCTTGCCAAGTCCCCAATCATTGCGATTAAGATCAGTTCTCCACCAGAAAGTTGGTTTACTGTTAAATGTTTTCCGTTTTTCTTAACCTCCATTCGCGGAGGGCTTTTTCGAATGGTGAAATCTGAAAAATCCTCTAAAACCCCTGTTAATGCACTTCGAACCGCTTTCAATTGTGGGTCAGGAAACTGATATTTAACAGGTGTACCCAGTCCAGGGAGTGCAGATTGATTTCGATATCCCAGAATTTCCTTTTCAAGGTTTTCTCTCTCCCGGAACCACTCAAAAAAAGTCTTGAAATTTGCACCGCTGCTCAACGCACCATCATAAGCTGCGAGCAGGTCAAAAAGATGTTTTCCACGTATCCTTAATGGAATCTCCACCACAGCACGATTCACAGGATAATAGACAAACAAAGGAAGATTAACTTTTTCTGAAGTTTCAGAGATATTGTTCTGAATTCCTTTGGCATAGTCATTCAGTTCATGCAGGTTGCTCTTGTCTTCCGAAGCAGCGTGCCCCTTTCGGACTTTGGACAATTTCCACTCTATCGTTCTGCCTTCTGCTTCACATGACAACTGAATGGATGAAGTAGACTTACTATTGGTAATGTCACTTTCCACGATTGGTCTACCCGATGCCCCTGAACGATTAATTCTACTAACTGCCCATGAAAGCATGATAGCAATTGCATCCAGAACAGTTGATTTTCCAGAGCCGTTCACGCCAACAAAGACGTTAAGTTTTGGATCTAACTCTATGGAAAGAGCCTGAGCATCCCGGTAGTTTGTCAAATTCAACTTTGTAACTTTCATAGCTACCACCGTTCCTGGGTATTAGTGTCTATCAGGGTTCACTCCATTACAATCCGCATCTTCTGCCGCCTTAAGGGATTGCTTCACTTTGTTTTGAATCATCCTCACCATATTCACTTTTTACTGTTTTAATTATAAGTCATATAGCCTTTATAAGTATTCGTAGCTTAGCCCCTCCACCAGTCACCACTCAGATATCCGCTGTAAATCATTTTTTGAGTTTATACCAAGTTATAGATAGTGGATAAGAGAACACATCCACCAATTTTACAATATTGGTGTTTTCTTTGCAATACACAGATGAACGCAGATTATAGGTCGGTTGTACTGTTGGATTCGTTTAAAGACTCCACACGATACTGAACATGTACGGAGCGCAGACAGAACACCACAGAAACGCGTTTCACTGGAGCAGTTCCAGGACGCTCGAACCAGCGACCGCATCAGACACGATACGTGTGACATCGATCCTCGCTTCATTCTCAGCCACCCTCGCGACCGTTGCAGCGGTCACAGGACGATCCGGCACGGCAGCGCACTCGATTGCTGGCTTCTCTGTCCGAAACGTGCCTATCCGGATTGCACGGTCGATGATCTCTCTCTTATCCATCCCGATCAGCGGATGGTAGATCGGCATCCCGAGTCCGTGGATCTCTGCGAACATATTCTGTGAGGTCTGGGATGCGACCTGTCCGAGCGACGAACCTGTGACGATGCCGCAGGCGGCTTCCTTCTCTGCGACCAGAGTCCCGATCCGGTACATCATCCGCTTGCAGATCACGCAGGTAATGCGCGGCTCGCAGTGGCTCGCGATCTCGCTAAGGACCGCGCCGTAAGGAACCCTGTACGCGGTCATATCGGAATAACTCCACTCGAAAAGCGAGTTTATGCTCTGTTCAGCAAGTTCTCTGCTTTTTGGGTCGGTAAACTCCTCGAGATCAAAGTAGAGCGGGATGACCTCGGCTCCCCGCCTCATCAGCATCCACGCGGCAACCGGCGAATCGATGCCTCCGGATACCAGCGCAATCATCTTCCCTTGCGTGCCGTACGGAAGCCCGCCGACTCCGGCAGCGACCCTCGTGTAGATATAGGCGTGTTCCTGCCGCATATCCACAGATATCTCCCGATCTGGGTTCGTGAGATCAACCTTTGCCGAGGTGCACCCCACGACCGAATCCCCGCAAGCGATTGCAAGATCGATCGATGTGAAATCGTGGATTCCCGATCTTGATGCGCGGATCGCAAAGGACTCGCCGTCATTGATCAGGTCTTTTCCGATCTCTGCCGCGGTCTCTGCCGCGCTTTTAAGCGTTGCATCGGTTGTGATCGCAGGACTTGCCGATGCTGTACCAAAGACGCGCGAGATCGCATCTGCGGCACCCCGATCGCTCGTATGCACAAAGATCCTACCCCATTCCCGCGTGACTCCTGAATATGCTATGCCGCGCCTCGAGAGCGCTGTTTTGATCCGGCTGATCAACACATCCTCAAACCGCCGCCTGACCTGCGGGCTCTTGAGCGCGATCTCATCGTACCTGACGATGACCACGTCATAAGTATTATCGCTCATGGTAGCCAAGCACCTCGATCGATCTTGTAAGATCGGTTCTGGACACAATGCCTGTGATCGACCCCCTATCCTGCACCAGCAACTGTCCGACGTTTTCTGTGGACATACTCTTAAGCGCGTCCATGGCATCGGCATCCTCCGGAATGAAGATAACATTCTTCATCACATCCCGCACCAGCACGTTGCCATGCTCGCTCATCGGAACACTCCGAATATCGGCAAACGTCACGATTCCGACGATCTTTCCGGTAAATTGATCGACGACAGGGTATCCGAGATGTTTCTTCTCAAACATCAACCGGAGAAGTTCTGAGATGGTCAGGTTATCCTGCACATACGCGATCTCGCTGGTCATGAGATCTCTCACACTGATGCCTTCAAGCGTCACCGAGACCTCTGCGTACTTCTCTTCCTCTGATGCGCCGATATAGATGAAGAAAGCGATCAGGATGAGCCAGATGGAGGCAAACAACCCCAATACGCCCATCACAATAGCAAACATCTTCCCGATATGCACAGCCTTTCTCGTTGCCCGAAGATATGGCATACGTCCGGCATACCATGCCCTGAGCACACGCCCGCCATCCATCGGAAACGCTGGAATCAGGTTGAAAACAAATAATACGATATTAATATATGCAATTGACCATAAAAAATGGGAAATATGCGAAATTGTGGGGATCTGCACTATGTCGTAGATACCAAGTCCGAGGTACGCCAGATAACACAAGACCCCTATCGTGAGTGATACCAGAGGACCTGCTATCGAGATCCGCATCTCGGCACGCGGATCGCGCGGGACTTCCTCCATCGCTGCGATGCCGCCGAGAAGGATCAGCGTGATGCTGCGAATCCCGATCCCATATCTCATCGCAACCCACGAGTGTCCGAGTTCGTGCAGCAGCACGCAGGAGAATAGGAGGATGGTCAGGGTCAGCGCGAGCGCATATCTTAGTGGGGCAGACGCCACATCAGCGAATCCGAATTCAGCATCGCTTGAGAAGACGACCGGAAATAGTACGAGAACCAGCAAGAAAGAGATATGAATCTTGATCGGTATCCCCATAACCTTCCCTATCTGGATCGATGTTTTCATGATTGTTCCCGTGTCTTTGTCTCTATTAATTGTCCGTATCACGCAAAAGTATATATCCTTTTAGTTCATTCTACCCTATACTATAACACTATAGGGAGGGATTGAATGCACGCAGAACTGACATCATTATTCGGGCTCAACGTATACACTGACAAGGGATTGTATGTAGGAAATGTGAACGATGTCGTAATCGAGACGGCTGATAGACTGGTAACAGGTCTTGCGCTCACCAAAGTCAATCAAGAACTGTTCGATGTGAGCCGGGAAGGGGTTATCCTGCCGTATCGGTGGGTGCTTGCGATTGGCGATATCGTCCTCGTGAAACAGGTCAATCGACTGGCAAAGAAGGATGAGAGTGAGTGATTTCGAGGATCACGAGATATATACTGACCTGAGAGCAACTCCGCCGGTTGTCATCAGGGTAGATGGGAGAAGCTTCAAGAATCTCCTCCGAAAACACCGGTTTGAGAAGCCGTTCGATCACCGTTTTGCATCCGCGATGGCAGATGCAACAGAATCATTCTTCCAGCAAAGCGGGCTCTATCCGGTAGTTGCGTACACCTTTTCAGACGAGATTAACATCCTTTTCAGAGACGCACTGCCGTTTGATGGCAGGATCGAGAAACTCGTCTCGGTTGTGCCGAGTTCCATATCAAGCGCGCTTACCCGGTCCCTCAAAATAGCTCCTATCGCATTCGACGGGAGGGTGATACCGCTGCATCCTGAGCAGATCATCGAATATCTGGTCTGGCGGCAGGCAGAGGCGTGGCGAAATTGCATCAATGGTTACGGGTATTACACGCTCCGTTCGGATGGCTTATCAGGAAAGGAGGCTGCATCGAGGATGCTGGGTTTGCGAGCGTCCGATATCCACGAATTGTGCTTCCAGCACGGGATCAACCTCGACAAGGTACCTCTCTGGCAGAGGCGGGGTGTTCTGGTGTACTGGGGGGAATATACGAAGCCCGGCTATGATCCGGTGCGCGATATCGAGGTGGTCGTGAACCGGAAGAGAATAGCTCAGAACTGGGACCTGCCGATCTTTGCGTCTGAGGAAGGGGGTGTGATGGTGCGGGGGCTGGTTGGGGCGTTGTGTGCGGATAGTGATAGACAACACAGATGAAAACACTGATTAGGGTTGAGGTTGTGGGTGATACAAACAAGACAGAGATAAATGAGAGACCATGAAAGAAAATAGCCCGTTTACACCCGGCAATCCTGCACCTGTTGAACTTTTTGTCGGCAGGGTTGAACAGATCGAAGAGATCCTCAGATATGTCAGACAGACCTCATCCGGGCGGCAGGAGAACGTCTTTTTAGCAGGCGAACGGGGCATAGGAAAGAGTTCATTGGCTGCGTTCCTGCGTCATCTGGTTGGTAGGGAGAATTTCCTCGCCATCCACGTGTTTGTGGGGGGAGTGACCGATCTGGAAGAATTGGTACGCCGTATATTCGAACAAATTTTAAAAGAAACGAATAAACAGACGTGGTTCGATGAAATTTCGGGTTTCTTTGGAAAATATGTCAAACAAGTGGATCTTTTTGGTATTTCGGTCAGCTTCAATCCTCCACAAGAGGATCTGGAAGGTCTGGTCAGGAATTTTCCGGAAGCTCTCAAGAATATAATGGAAAAAATAAAGAATGAGAAGATGGGACTGTTCATCGTTCTGGACGATATCAATGGGATATCCGAGACTCCTGAATTCGCAAACTGGTATAAGAGTTTTGTGGATGATGTAGCCACCCACTACACAGATTTCCCTGCCTTCATCATGCCAATCGGTATTCCGGAGATACGGGATATGTTGAGTGAGCATCAACCGTCTCTTATGAGAATTTTTAGAGTGGTGGACATCGATAAACTCTCTGATAAGGAAGTAAATGAGTTTTTCGAAAAAACATTCGGAAAAGCCAATATAGAAGTCGAATCTGAAGCAATGGAGATCATGACACGATTTTCAAGCGGTTTACCTATTTTTATGCATGAAATAGGTGATGCAGTCTTTTGGAGTGATGATGATGGAATAATAAGTGAGGATGATGCCTCATCCGGGATTATAGATGCTGCAGAGAGGATCGGGAAAAAATATCTTGATCCGAAGATCTACCGAGCAATCCGCAGTGAGCAATATCGATCGATCTTGAGGCGATTGGGCGAAAGACCCATCAACCGATTTTTAAAAAGTGAAATAGAAAGTAAGTTGAATGGGAAAGAGAAAAAAGTGTTTAACAATTTTTTAAGGAAAATGAGAGAGTTGGGCATCATCGTCTCGGATATGGAAGGCGGAAGAGGCTCTTATAAATTTGTAAATGAACTATATCGTGTTTATATCGGGATGGAAAGCCAAAGTTTCAAACAGAGAACGATCACGAAAAATAAAACCGGCGAAGTGTAGAACATCATGGACAAATACGAAAAGATTATCGGGATGGCAAAGCGGAGAGGTTTCCTCTGGAACTCCTTCGAACTGTACGGCGGAACAGCAGGTTTTTACGATTACGGACCTCTTGGCGCGATGCTGAAGCGCAGGATCGAGGATATCTGGCGGAAGATGTACGTGATCGAGGAGGGTTTCTACGAGATCGAGACCCCGACCATCGGGATTGCGGCGATCTTTGACGCGTCCGGGCACACTAGAGGATTCTCAGACCCGATGGTCGTCTGTTCCAAGTGCGATCATTCATTCCGTGCGGATCACCTGATCGAAGGAATCGTTGAAACTCCGGATGCACTGCCTGCATCAGAGATCAAGCGGTTGATCGACGAACACGGCATAAAATGCCCGCAATGCGGCGGCACCGGGACATTCGGGGATGTTTCCAGTTTTAATCTGATGTTCAAGACAACGATCGGACCAGGTGCAGAGCGGGTCGGCTATCTCAGGCCAGAGACTGCTCAGGGAATGTTTGTTGATTTTGAGCATCTTTTCAGGTTTTATCGGGAGAAACTCCCGTTTGGAGTGACGCAGATCGGAAAAGCATACCGAAATGAGATTTCTCCGCGTCAGGGCGTTATCCGGCTCAGGGAATTTACGCAGGCGGAAGCAGAAATTTTCATCAACCCAACTGAAAAAAATCATCCGAAATTCTCCATGATCGAGGATACGGTTCTCCGGTATTACCCTGCCTCCCATCAGCGCGTCTCGCATCCTGCACACGAAGATGATGGCGGCATCATCGAACTGACCACGAGGGACGCGGTGGACCGTGCAATCGTTGCGCACGAGTTTCTCGCTTACCACCTCGTGCTCACACACCTCTTCCTGGTGCGGGTGGGCATCGATCCTGCGCGCATGCGGTTCAGGCAGCACCAGCCAGATGAGATGGCGCACTATGCTGTGGATTGCTGGGATGCCGAGGTTCTGACCGACCGGTTCGGCTGGGTCGAGATCGTCGGGATCGCTGACCGCACCGACTACGACCTGTCATCACACGCGGAGCACTCAAAGAAGGATCTTTCTGTTCTTATCGAGTACGACACCCCAAAACAGGTCGAACGGATCGCGGTGAAGCCGGATATGGGTGTGATAGGTCCGCTCTACAAAGGGAATGCAGGCAAGGTTCTTGCAGCACTCAAAGGTTTGGGAGAAGAGGATCTCAGGGGCGACGAGATCAAAATCGAGATCGATGGCGAGATCGTTCCGATTCCGCGGGATCTGGTCGAATACGAGACCGTAATCGAGGAGGTTCGCGGCGAGCGGGTCATTCCGCATGTGATCGAGCCGTCGTTCGGCATCGACCGGATCATCTATGCCGCGCTCGAACACTCTTTTTCCGAGGAACTTGTGGCTGGCGTTACCCGAAACGTGCTTCATCTTCCGGCAGAGGTTGCGCCTGTGCAGGTTGCGGTACTTCCGCTTCTCACGCGGGATGAATTGATCACACCTTCGCTTGCGATCGCAGAGACGCTTCGGGAAAACGGGGTTTTCGTGAGTTATGATGATTCCGGGACGATCGGGCGGAGATACCGTAGAAACGATGAGATCGGGACGCCTTTTTCAGTAACGATCGACTATGATACTCTGGGTGACGATACTGTAACGATCCGCGATCGTGACAGCATGGCGCAGATCCGGATGCCGATTGGGGAACTTGCAGAAACGCTTCGTGCGATGATCAGGCACGGCTTTTCGGATGCTGCTACTCGGCACAATCAAATCTTTTAGTAGAATCACTGGATTTTATGGCAGTCAAATTCGTGCAATTCGGGGTATTCGTATGCATTCGTGATTTTATCACGAATGGCGCGAATAAACGAATATCACGAATCTGATAATCGGCGGAAAACACTCGGATTTTTAGATAGTACCCACTATTCAAGCGTCTCAGTAAGCGAGATTCCAAGCACGCGCTCGAGTTTCTTGCGAACGCTATCCTCGGGTCTTAAGTCTTCGCGCTCTAACTTCTTGAGGAGCGACGCTTTCTCCTTTATCGCAAGTGCCAGTTCTTCCTGTGACATGCCACGCGCCTCACGAGCGCGCCTGATCGCAAAGCCATAATCGGACAGCAGTTCGTCGGTCATCTGATCGAACATATCCGGGCGCCTCCGCGACCCGGTACGAAACGTGATGCCTGCTGGAACCCTACCTGCCGGCACCTTACCCACCTTCCCTGCTGGCGTTCTTCCAATTCCAGCGGCAGTGGCCTTTGGCACCTGCTTGACCTCGTGCCCGTATTTTGCACAAGCGTCACAGACGTTTAACTCGGTACCCTCGAGGATCACCCGATGCGCTTTTCCGCGGATGTTGCTTCCGCATATTTCGCATTGCATAGGAATAGCGTATCATCCCATCGTCCATAAAGGTTTATGTATTGTCAGGATATTCAGTCTTATGATGGATCTGGAAATGGACGTTGATGCGGATATGGACTCAACAGAGTTCTCCAAGTATGTCGTGGACCGCATGCAGCAACTCGAATTGAAAAATGACCTGCTCGAGAAGCAGTACCAGAAGGTCGAGACTGAAAAGCAGCTTGCTGAAGACCAGCGATTGAAGTACGAGCGCGAGCTCAGGAAACTGCGGAGTGAACTTGATAAACTAAAAACGACACCGCAGCTGGTCGGAACGCTCGTAAACATTCTTGAGGATGGTAAATCGATTGTGCGATCGAGCACAGGTCCCGAATTCATCGTAGGGAGTTCCCAGTTCATCAAAGACGGTGATCTCAAACCCGGTGTGCAGGTTGCGCTTAATAAAGAGCATCTGTCGATCGTTGCGGTCATCCCCAGATCGGAAGACCCCTTGGTGCAGGCAATGGAGGTCATAGAATCGCCTGACATCGATTACGACCAGATCGGGGGTCTTGATAAGCAGATTGAGGTGCTCAGGGGTGCTGTGGAATTTGCACTCACCAAACCCGAGATATTCGAACGCATCGGCATCGATCCGCCGAAAGGCGTTTTACTGTTCGGTCCGCCTGGCACGGGAAAGACCCTTCTTGCAAAAGCGGTTGCCACCCGGACGGAGGCTACATTCATCCGTGTGGTCGGTTCGGAACTCGTTCAGAAGTACATCGGTGAGGGCGCGCGTATGGTGCGTGACGTATTCGAGATGGCGCGGAAAAAAGCGCCCGCGATCATATTCATCGACGAACTGGACTCGATTGGAGCGGTACGTCTCGATGATGCCAGTTCCGGAGGAAGAGAGGTCCAGCGCACGCTTATGCAACTCCTGTCAGAGATGGATGGATTCAATTCGAGAGGTGATGTCTGCATCCTTGCAGCAACCAACCGGTGGGACATACTCGATCCCGCACTGATCCGCGCAGGACGTTTCGACCGGCTGGTCTACGTGCCCATACCGGATCGTGAAGCACGCGTCAAGATCCTGCTCATCCACACGGAAAAGATGCGGCTTGCAGACGATATCGATTTTGATCGCATTGTGGCACTTACCGAGGACGCAAACGGCGCTACTTTACGTGCGATCGCGATGGAAGCTGGTATGTGTGCGGTGCGCGAGGAAAAGGATGCGGTATATCAGAAGGATTTCGAGGATGCGATCAAGCACATAATGAACCCCGAGGGCATGGTAGACCGGTATTCAGAAGGCATGTTTGCGTGAAAGAGGTATGGGAATGATACCAATCTCAAAAGAAAAATTAGAAAGCGGAAATGTTGAGACGGTGATCGATTGATCGATATAGATGACCCTGTTGTGCACCAGTATCTGGTAAAGATCATTGGGGCGGACGGCGTAGAGATCATCGAGAAACTGCCTGCCGGAGAGGTCGTCGATGAGGTCGTCGCGGAAGAGATCGAGATGGATATAAACGTGATCCGGAAGACTCTCTTTAAGCTGCATGAGAACCGGCTTGCAGGCTATCGGCGGGAGCGTAACCCGGATACTGGCTGGCTAACATACCACTGGACGCTCGATCCGGAGAACATCAGTAACCGCATGGATCTTGAGTTTGAACGGTTGCTTGACAATCTGTTGGCGCGGCTCGAATTCGAGGTAAATGGCGTATTTTACATCTGCAACCACAAATGCGCGCGATTTCTCTTCGATATCGCATCCGAGACTGATTTTATCTGCTCGGTCTGTGGAGATGAGCTGTTTTACCAGGATAATGAGGAACTGGTGGATAAGTTATCTGAGAGAATCTCAGAGATGGAATATGCTGTTCGGAAGTGATTTTTACAGATGTCTGATTATTTAGAAGAGACTGGAAAGACGAGAGACCGGTATAATCGCCTCGCATTGCTGTACGATCTTGATGATGTGTTGTGGCTCGGTTCAAAGCAGTATTCACGGAAAAAATTGATAAAAGCTACAAATCTTGGCGATTCCGGCACGGTGCTCGATCTGACAAGCGGCACCGGAAGAAACGCAGGACTTCTTGCCAGATGGGTCAAGAACGGAACGGTTATCGGGATCGACATCTCCAGAAATGTGCTGAAAGTCAATCGATTGAGAAACAGTAAGCACAAGAATCTTCATCGCGTGCAGGGGATGGTCCAGTCGCTGCCTTTCGGTGATGAAACGTTCGACGCGGTATTCTGCACCTGTGGCATGGACACCATCGATGGACCTGAGATTGCGGTCTCTGAGGCACTCAGGGTTCTCAAAAAGAGCGGTACGATCAGTCTTCTCCACCTGAAGAGTAACAAAGGTCCGGTCGACGTTTTTAACTTTTTAAGCAGGTTTTATGCATGGGTCTGGCGTGCCGAGGGTGCCGACCTGCTCCCATACATGCGGCAGCAGGATGTCGAGATGCAGGTGTATAAGGATTTCCAGATCGCAGAGGCGATCATTGCGAAGAAGTTGTGAAGAGTTTGTACATAATGAGTATAACCAGCAGCAGGATCGCTGAGGCTATGCCGACGTACCCGGGCACCATATCTGTAAAGAGCTTTAAGATTACGAGAATGAATGCGAGCGCGGCAACCACTTTCACTGCCGGATGGGTGGATATCTGCGACACTTCCCGGTATCCCTTTGCCGCCTCTCTCGGAACTGCGAGACCTGGATCTGTAGCGATCTCCTGATACGGTTCTGCTATCAGGTCGATGTTGAAACCGTCTGTATTCGCGCCATATCCTACAGTCACAGCGATGCTTCCATGCCGCTGCGTCTGGATATGCACGATCGCATCCACGACCGTCTTGCCGACCGCGGCAAAATCATTGTGCAGGAACCTGACACAATCCTCGATCTCGTTGCTGGCAGTCAGATTTATCTGTGTTGGCGCGCCATAGTTGCTGATCTCAATCGGAAATTTAACGTCCCTGCCGCGGGGCATTACCAACTCAACGTGTTTGGTCTCGAATTCGATGGAATTGAATCGGGTTCGATTCAGGACGATCTGCTGTGAGGATTGTTTTGGCTGATCCATGTTACTCACGGAGGTCTGGTGGGAGCATGTTTGGAATACCATCCTCGATCGGATAGTATTCATCGCATTTCCCGCAATATAACGTGCCCGTGATAATCTCATCGGTCTCTTCGGTCACGTTCAGTTCGAGGTCGCCCTTGCATATCGGGCAGGCAAGAATGTCCATCAGTTCCCGTTTCATTAGTAATTCACCGATCAGAATTGCGCCCGCATTTATTAAATCTTTTCTGGCGCGGCAGGTTTTGATCTATATATGAAAAGAACCGCAGTAGAACGGATTTTTAGTTGGATAGGGTCATGTAAAGAGATATCCTCGGATACAAGCGATTGGGAACTTCGCATTCAGGGATAGCTCAGTTTATGGAAGGTTTTGGGACGAGGTTAAACGTACCTGAGAGCGGGAGGGCTGCCGGCGCTGTATGGTGCGACAGCCTCCGAGCTATCAGATTCAGATATCCTTCCTCACGTAACTGATGTTTCCTTTCTGCCAGTCATCCCATCCCGGCGCACACCCAGAGAGTGTTTCGGTGATTTCTTCAAGCAGTTCCGCAGGTATCCCGACCACGAGTTCGTCATCGGCAAGTCCAGCGTTCTTTGCCGCGCCATCGCACCCGATCGAGACGTTCACGTCCCCTGAGATGTATGGGTAGGCGGTGGCGTCTGAGCATGTCGATTGGATGCCCGCGAAGTTTGCGTTGAACCGTCCGCCGTGCTGGTAGATCACTGCCTGAACGATCCTTCGTGCTGCAAGTACGCCAGCCATGATCACGATCACGTCAGGTCTCGCGCCGTCAGGGTTGGTCGGCGCCTTGTCAAGCGGCGCGATCACAGTTGCGACGGTCGATCCGGGTGCTGGTCTTGGCATTTGATCGACCACACGCTTGGCAACACCGAGCGAGACCTCCTTGTTCAGTTTGTAATGGTACAGCGCGCCAGTCTTTAAGTTCGGACCGTAATCTATGAGCCCGATCGCTGTTGCGCCGCCCTTACAGGCGTGGGTGTCTGCGGTTGCAAGACTTGTGATTCCTTTGAATCTGGCATCCTGAAGCATCTGACAGTACCGGCGAGGTTTTTCGACCTCTGTCAAGTCTTTTGGGATGTCTTCCTCCCTCTTTATCAATGAAACCGCTATCGGCTTCCCCTTCAGTCCTAACAGGTCTACAAGTTTATCTGACATTTCTGCATAATCCATGCTAAAGCCTCCTCTGTAGATGTATGTGAATTTCAGTTCCCTGTCGGGATATAAATGTTGCCCGGAAATGTGGATGTGGGAAAAAGGTTCACCAGAAAAATTTATGAGAAGCCAACCATTCATTCATACAGGTTCATGTTTAAACGAGCATAAGACCGTTTTATGCTTCAACAGAGAGGTGATCGTATGAAAAAAACACTCAACGTGGCATCTGACATCCGTGCATTTCAGTCTGGAGGGCATGTAGACTTTCATACACACCATGTTGCCACAATCGGAACATCGGAAGAGAAAGAGATTCCCAACCATGCTTTTAAACAGGTAACTACTCAGGTATGTTGATTGGTCGCCCGATTGCGATTCTGTAATTTCTGGCAAGAAAAATAACCGCGGAGGGCGCAGAGGAACGCAGAGCATTTAACCATTTATTCCCCCTCCGCGTCCCTCTGCGCACTCTGCGGTTAAATTTCCAGTTTGGTTACAGTATCCCCCACGTTCCGGGTAGTCCCTGCATAGTGAAGTCCCCCGATAGTGGTTTTAGGTACCTGAGTAGTTACGTTTAATCTTACTTAACGCCGAAGGCGTCGATGCTCGATCTTGAGAATGTCGACACCGCATTACCATAACCCGATCCTCCAGAAGAGTGGAAAAGTGCATGCACTCGCG
>DAOURL010000022.1 GCA_030625165.1 Methanosarcinales archaeon
ATGCATCCTGGCTGCCTTTGCGACCCATGGATGGGATGTGCAGGCAACACTCTTTGCAGAAGACCCTGCAAAGACTGCAAAATCGCTCACTGAATTCGGTTCCGGAGTACCGGGGGAAGGATCGGAATTTTTCAAGTTTAATGACGTTGACATCTCCGGGGACCGCGTCACAGTCAAACTTGAGATAAAATCGCCACTTAACATGCCAATAACGGTGCAAGAACTCTCAGCAGAGATCCCGGTTGGCGATGGTGTCGGCATGGTATCGCTGCCAAAGCCGGTAACCATCCCTGCAAAGGGACATGCGAGTCTGAATCTGGAAGGCACGACGCCAGATTCCCGGACGATCTCTGATCATCATGCCATGGAGAACCCGGCGGTCCGTAACATGAATATGGTACTTGATATCTCAGGAATAGAACTCAGGATAAAACAACCCGAGGGCATCGGGGGCGTCTCCTGATGACTGAAGCTACTCCACCCCTGGACATGAACCGGGTGAATATACCCGGCGTCATTGCAGGCGTGCTCACGCTGATACTGCCGTTTCTTGGAGCATGGTGGTCTCTGACGCTCGGCACCGATGCAATTGTCGTTACCACTTCCCCTTTCGAGGCGAAGACCTTCATCTTTGGAAGCTACATAGCTTCACCGCTCTTCGAGTGGTTCTGCCTCGGCCTCAAGCTCGGGGTCATGTATCTCGGCGTGCTTCTGATAGCAGGATCGATACTTCCTGCAATGAACAGGAACGAGGATCTTGCAAAGGTTTTCATCAACTTCGCATCGAGAAAACTCCTCTGGCTCGTTCTGATCTTTGTTGTGGCATTGGTAATCTTCGTCTTGCTGCTAAACCAGACATCATCCGTCCTTCCGGTCAGGATAGATATTCCATTCCCATACCTCGTCTGGACAACGCCTTTGAGCGCTGATATGGAGAACATGGGAATCGTGATCCCGATCTGTGCGAAATTTACGTATGCGTTCGGCGTTGCTGTGATCGCTTCCGTATCTGGCGCGTACTCACGCATCTACCACGAAAAACTCTAACTCTAACTCTAACGACTTCGACGAGTCTTGGCGCCAGATCACAGATTCACAGATGGAAACACGTAATACGGTCGTTGCAATTTAATTTTGGATCGCTCTAACTTGATATAAGTTCATACGAACATATTCCGAGTCAGTGGATGGGTTCGGTTGTGTTGAGTTGCCAACGCCAGACACCTTTATTATATGGCAAGCAAAGGAGGATGTCATGGAATTTTGTCCGGAATGCGGCACCATGATGGTGTTGAAGGATGGCGCACTGGTATGCAGACGCTGCGGATTTACAACGGAAAAACAAGACGATAAATCCGTGTTATCTGTTGAACGGCGTGCAAAGAAGACGATTGCAGTTCTTGAAGGACAATCAGACATGGGATTGCCGACCACACGTGCACGGTGCGAGGAATGTGGAAACGACACCGCTTACTGGTGGCTGCGGCAATTGCGATCAGCAGACGAGAGCGAGACCAGATTCTTCAGGTGCACGAAGTGCGGGAGAACGTGGCGGGAGTATGATTGATCTGTAACATCCTGTTGTCAATGAGACGTTGTGTCCTTCGTGCTACAATTCTATCGCTCCAGCCGCGGCTTGCAGGATCATGAGTGCGTCGAGCGCGTTCGCGTAGCCGCTCTCGTCTATGTCCGCCTCTAACAGGTATCCTCCGCTGACTGCGATTTCGAGTGCGATCAGGGCATCCGCGGACGTGAGCGTACCATCGTGGTTGAGGTCACCTTTCAGTGACGTGTCGCCAGTCCACGGATACATGAGCGGATATCGGTCCACGCTGGTGCCGCCGGGGATCGGGTGGGGGGTGTCGCCGATGCCGTCTGTGTTGTTGTCGGTACCGTTGTAGTCGGAGTAATAGTTACCAGTGGAGCCGGAGTCCCATGTGTTGGCGCTGCCGGTGTCGTAGACGTTGTGGTAGGGGTTGTTGATGAAGTTGTTGTGGTAGAGTGTATTGTTGCTTGAATCTCCCATGCAGATGCCGTAGTTGTTATTCGAGTTCGCGGTGTTCTCCGTGAGCGTGTTGTTGCTCGAAGACGACAGGCAGATGCCTTCCCAATTGTTCGAGTTCGCGGTGTTCTCTTGCAGTGTGTTATTACTTGAACACTGGTCCAATTCGATCCCACTGTGGTAGTTCAAGTTCGCGGTGTTGCTCTGCAGCGTGTTGTTGCTCGAATAACCCAGATAGATGCCAATGTCATTCGAGTTTGCAGTGTTGTTCTGCAGTGTGTTGTTGCACGACTTATGTAGGTAGATGCCGAAGGCGAAGCCTTGGTAGACGTTGTAATTCGAGTTTGTAGTGGTGTTCGTAATCATGTTGTTGTTAGAATAACGCAGGTAGATACCATACCAGTCATTCGAGTTCACGATGTTGTTCGTGAACACATTGTTGCTTGAATGATACGTGTTGATGCCGCGGGAGTTACCCAACACAGTATTGTCAGAAATATTACAATGACACACACCATCACCGAGATAAACCCCGGCGTTTGGCCAACCAGCCGCGCCCGTCAGTGTAAACCCCGAGAGATTCACCCAGTCAGCAGTCACCTCAAAGACATGATCACTCGAATCCGCCGCGGTCACTATCACCACGTCAGCGCCTTCGCCCCGGAGCGTGAGCGTCTTGTCCACATCCACGTTCTCGGTGTAACTCCCGTTCCGGACAAAGATCATCTCACTGGCATCCGCGCCATCGACCGCCGATTGTATCGGCGTTTCGCTCGCATTGAACGCACCACCATCACGCCACCAGCCAGTCGTGTTGACATAGATATCCGGAGAATAGATATCGATCATGCCCTCGTAAACGCGGTAATTCTCCTTCGTGACCGTGACGTCCAACCCCCCTGCATCCGGATCGATCGTGAACCGGACCAATCCCGACGCATCTGTCTTCGAGACGTTGTAGACCTCACCACTCTTCCGGATGCAGACGGTAGCATCCTGAACCTGAACCGACCCGGGATCGTGACCGATTTCCGAGACGCTGATTGTGAGTGTCTGCTTCCTGGCAGGGATCTGAGACGGCATCGAGATTGAGAAGTTTCTCGGTGTCTCGGTCCAGATCGGAAGTTCCGGGTCTCCGAGGAGATTTATTGCGTACTGGAGCCACCGCATCGCAGTCTCATCCTCCTGGGAATCAGGGATGTATCGTAACTTCGAGTATCCGACCACCTCTCCGAGACGGTATGCGCTTTCGTTGAAGGTTATGTTGAAGAATTCCCGATCATATCGGTCGGATGGACCCTCTCCGGGCGGAAGTTCGGGATCGTACCATCCGTATCGGCTGTTTCCGATATATCCAACGGATCCGCCGTCTTCGTTATTCATGCAACGCTCTGACACCGAGTCCGCCTCAAAATTATTTGAATTACAAGATATAGTGTATAATATGAAATTTCTCGGTGAATTTGTCAGACTGCTGGCGTCAGAATTCTCGATCCGTCCGGAACCAACGCAGAAACCGGTGGCGTATCCATGCCCTACATGGTTGACGATGTTGCAGCCGCGGTTAAGTTCGCCCATCGCAGAACCTTTGCTCAGGTTGCCATATCGCTCGTATAACTTGACGAGACTGAAGTTCCCGAGCATGCAATCCGCCTCGATCATGTCCTTCGTATCCGCGCCATCGGTCTCAGCATCAAGATATTCTGCAAGAAATAGGATATCAAGCGTATAATTCGGAGGCGGGTTCTTCTCGTACCGGAGGGTCTTGTTTACGAACGTCCTTGCCTCTGCAACAGAATCCACTGGCGCCCTTCCCACAAATACATCAGGATACAGATCAACACTGTCATTCACCTCGCCATAAGTCAGATTTCCGTTGGCATCCCAGTTGCCATCGAGATCAGAGTAATACAGATCGGCAGGTATCGCTTTATCCTCGTACGACTCCTCTGCTATCGCTGCCGAGCCATTGACCCATCCATACCCTCCCCGGCACGGAATGATGCTCGTATCCCCGCCGAGCAACACCCATTTCGTGCCCCATGCCATGTATGTATCGTTGATGAAATTCCGTATCCTCTCCTGCATATCGACTCCGGTACCAGCATAACTGCCCTCGATCCACGAGGTGTTGACGACCGTTGCAGGGACTCCTTTCTTCGTCTTCCAGTCTGCAAGTCGCTGGAACTCGTCTTCGAGTGAACCCTCGGTGATGATCACGTACTCGGCATTCCCATCAGGAAGTGCGGGCTTCGAAAGTGGCATGATACGATCTTCCGTGATAGTCCTTGTTGTTGGCATCGCTCTCGATACGTCGCCTGGGTTTGCGACCAACCCCGCCGCTATACGGTAGAACTCGTCGTGTTCTCGCCCGTTCAGTCTTGCATCAACCACATCAACCACATCATCCCCATCACCCACATCGGCGGCTGCATAACGCGGCGTTTCATATCTCACATCGAGGATGATCTCCTCGTGCAGGATCAGCCTCCGCTCGGCAGGGCTATACTGCAGCGGAAAGACGCGGAAACTGAGTATCTTATACCCGCGCAGCGAACCAACACTTACCCCGCCGCAGATGGCGTCGGGATACATATCCGAAGAATCATACATAGAACCCGGCGGCACGAACTCCGCGGCGGCGCCAGCCATCGTCGGGATAGGGGGCTGCGCCGGCAGAATCATGTACTCGCCAGAAAGCGTCTTCGTCCTGCATGAGACGACCTCGACCCGGGTCAGCTCACTGTTTGCTGGCAGGGCAACGAAGACGCTCTTCACAGGGAGCGCTGGTTTGCCGATCTCCCTTGTGAACCTGCATCCGGGCAGTGAAATCAGGTCGCAGCTGTTATATTTGTCGAAAGATAGGTCTGAGGCGTCGAAGCGGTGTTCAACCGGTATGCTGCCCGTGCTGTTGCTGTTGCTTTTACTGCCGGTGCCTGCCTGTGCTGCCGCGGTCGCAAAGAGGACTGCCAGCACCATTGCAGCGATTGAGATTAATATCCTCATACCAGTACTCGCATAGGACATAATTCAAAAATATAGCGATCCATGCTATAAAACTTGATACTGTCCTGTGCAAGTAACTCCCACAAAGTCTCCTTACTTCCTTGCGAGTTCCTCGATAACCTCTTCCGGCAACTGCCTCACAATATCGATCTTCTTCACACAACTCGTCCTGATGCCGTGCTCCTTTGCGATCGGGCGTAGGTCATTAAGCGTCACCTTGTTCGCGACTTCCTCGAGATCCATAAACTATACACCTCACTTCTCGGAGAGTTCCCGAACGGTCTTTTCGAGTTCTGTGATCTTATCCTCCATACGTGCGACATCGTCCTTCGTTGCGATCTTTGACCGGTCGATCGAGTTCTGCACACTATTTGAGATCGTATCTCCGAGTTCCTGCATCTGCTTCTTCTTCTCAGCCAGGAGTTCCTGAACAAGGGATTTCCCTTCTTCTCGATTCATTTCTCCTTTCTCGATAAGTTCGTCCACGGTCTGCCTGATCTTCTCCTCGGTGATGGCGAGCACGCCGATCCCGATGAGTCCCAACTTTCTGAGTGTTTCGCTCATGATAAAAACCTCCAACTGACACAACACATTTATCTGATATATAACTTCTGATAATAGATACTATGAAGAAAGCAGCAGTCATTCGAGGCGACGGCACAGGACCTGAACTTGTGGACTCCATGATGCGGGTTATTGATGCGGTGAACCCCGACATCGAGTTCGTACCGTGTGAGGCAGGAGAGGAATGGTGGAAGGCAAACGGGGGAGACTCCTTGATCCCGGATGAGACCTGGGACGTACTACGGGAGACCGATGCATGTTTCAAGGGACCGACCACGACGCCCGGAGTCGTTGGCGCGCCAAGGAGCGTTGCCGTAAGCATCCGCCAGCGTTTTGATCTCTATGCGAACGTGCGCCCGATCCGGACGTTTGCTGGAGCGCCTGCGCCGCTTGGCGATGTCGATTTCGTCGCGGTCAGGGAAGCAACAGAAGGCATGTATTTCGGAAAAGAGGTAGAGATAACAGATGACACATTCATTGCGATCCGGAGAATCACGAGACGCGCATGTGAGAATATCTCAAGGTACGCTTTTGAGGAAGCTACGAGGCGGGGATGGGATACCGTTGTCGGAATCCACAAGAGCAACATCTTAAGGATGACCTGCGGCGCATTCATGGACACATTGCGCGCCACTGCAACCGAGTATCCTGATGTGGAACTCTGGGAGTACCATGTCGATAACATGGCGCAGCAACTCGTAAAGAACCCGCAACTCTTCGATCACAAGGTGCTCGTCTCGACGAATCTCTTTATGGATATCATAAGCGAGCAGTGCGCAGGGCTGATCGGGAGCATCGGTCTTGTGTATTCGGCAAACATAGGCGACGATTACGCGATGTTTGAGCCGGCACATGGCTCTGCTCCGAAGTATAAAGGACTGGACAAGGTGGATCCGTGCGCAACGATCCTTGCCGGCGCATGGATGCTTCGGTACCTCGGCGCGGCTGATGGGGCGGACGCAATCATCCGTGCGACCGAGGAGACGATTGCAGAGGGTATAACCACGTACGATCTCGGCGGAAGTGCGAGCATGAGCTCTATGACGGACGCGATCATCAGAAATCTGGGGTGAACTGACCCCGGATCATCTGTGCTATCGTGGTGCAAAGGAACATGCGGAGTATCACGTTGAGTTTCTCAACGGAACCAAACAGGGAATTTAACCGCAGAGGGCGCGGAGGAACGCAGAGGGGGATAAAAGCTCTGCGCCCTCCGCGTGCTCTGCGGTTATTTTTCTTGACAGAAAGCACAGGATCGCAATCAGGAGGCCAATCGGCATACCTGTGTAGTTACAACTTATTGAACCCATACCATGACTCAACCCCCTGGATCCAGAGCCGCATTTGCGCCGGCGCACATCACAGGATTCTTCGTGATCTGCCCGCATGAAAACCCCGCGATGGCAGGATCGCTCGGCTGCGGGATAACACTAAAAGCAGGCGTCACCACCCGCGTTGAGGTCGGCGGTTCTGATGGTTCTGATGGTTCTGATGATTCGCCATGCCCGACGATCGGATCGGTCGTCTCAAGACTAACCCGGCGCCCGTGTTCGGTTCGCATCACATCCGACATCCCGATCGGCGCCGGGTTCGGAGCGAGCGGTGCAGGTGCGCTCGGCACTGCATTCGCACTCAATCACGCACTATCGCTTAATCTGACCGCAAGCCAGCTGACAGAGATCGCACATATCGCAGAGGTCGAGAACCGGACCGGACTCGGGGACGTCGTGGCGCAGTCGCTTGGAGGTGTGGTCATCAGGCGCACGCCCGGAGCTTCTGCGCGACTTGACCGGATACGCACGGATGCGAAGGATATCTTCTGGGTCGTATTCGATAAAATGTCAACAAAAGAGATATTAAACGACAAGAGTGCCGCAGATCGGATCAATCCTGCTGGAATGGAGTCGCTGCATGAACTCTTGAAGATGCCGACGGTTGAGAACTTTATGATCCAGTCGAGGCGGTTCGCATCCGGAACCGGACTGATGAGCGATGCCGTCTCTGATGCCGCGGACGCTGTCGAGGCGGCAGGCGGCATGGCATCACAGGCGATGCTTGGCGATTCCGTATTTGCAGTCGATGTAACCGGTGGTGCCGGGGATGCGATCGAGTCAGCGCTCTCTGAGTTTGGGAGCGTTGGCAGGAGCAGGATCGATTTCAGAGGGGCACGGTTGATCTGAGTTCGAGTAGACGAAACCCGTATCTCGGTTTTCGTGGTCTGCTCAGAACGCAAGCCCCAGATAGTGGAGTACGATTACGAGAAGCGCGCCGACGGTTCCGCCGATAGCGCATATCGCGATCACAACCCATGTGTATGCGATCTTGAGATCGAGCGCAAAATTTGCCAGAACCAGTATGACAAGACCGATGACGGTGTTTATCACCATGCGCTTGGCTGTTTTTAATACCTTGTATAAAATAACCGCTGCGATTATTGCCAGCACGAGAATCGATAATTCAAGGACCCCTGTCATATCTATCAGGTTTTATATTGGGCACGACAGTATTTAATCGTTACTGTCGCCAAGTGCTCCGGCAAATTCGTAGAGAATCTGTTCGAGGTCGTCCAGACTTGCGTATTCCCTGACCCGCCCTTGCAGGTTCGGATTTCCAAGCACCATCGCAGAGACGTTCGCCCCGGCGCTGTGCACGCAAAGTACTGGCAGCCCAAGTCCGAGCGCCCTGCAGACCTCGTAGCCGACGCCGATTGACGGAACAGTGACCTCTGCAATCATGCAATCGCTCTCTTCGAGAAGCCCGATGTCACGCAGGTATATCTCCTGCTCGCTCATCTCCGCCTCTCTTTCATCCGAATCCATGTCAACCACGTGCCAGCTCGCGACATCGCATCCCACGCTCTCCAGAAAATCGTATATATGCCTGTACACTGGCAGCATCTGCCGTCCGCCGCGTATCGATCCTGATAGAAATATTCTCATAAAACGCCTCTCCTGTAGTGTCCTGTAGTGTATTTTCCTGTTATACCTTTGCACGTACTTTGAATCTTGCTATCTCGCGCAGAGTATCCATCGAGCGCAGTCCGGTACAACCGCGTGATCGCCCCGGCACGCTCGGAGTCAACCGCCCTCGCCTCGATCCTGATGCTCGAAACACCGGCTCTGACAATAACAGGGATGTGATCAAGCATACAGAGTTCGCTTGAATTTAAGAGATGCATCCTGCAGTCCGTATCCATCTGAAGCGGGAATGCGTACCCTTTCTCATCCACCAGTTCAAACCCGCAGTCCTCGCAACGAGCAGTGCAAGAACCGCTGCCACCAAGCACCCCGCCAACCACGCAGTGCTCTGACTCCATGAGCGTGATCCGCCCGTGCACGATGCACTCTGCCGCACCATACTTTGCGATCTCGCGAATCTCTGCAAGCGTAAGTTCCGGCGATAGCGTAACCAGCCCTGCACCACGTTCCGCCCAGAATTCAAGCGACATCCGGTTAAAGACATTGAGCGGACTGTCCACGATTATATCAAGACCCATCTCTTCCGCGAGTCTGAATACGCCGTGATTGGACGCCAGCACGCCATCTGCACCGAATCTTCTGGCGCCGGACATGGCATCCGCCACACCGCGCATCTGCGAGTCACTGGCGATCCGGGGCGTGTTCAGGTAGATCCTGCGTCCGCTCTGGTGCACGTACCGGGTCGCAGTCTCGAGGTCGAACGCTTCCGCGCCTTCCCCCCTGTAGCTCTCGCCGCCCAGATAGATCACGTCTGCGCCGCCAGCAATTGCGCTTCTCACGCCGTCCATGCTGCTCACACTGACCGCGAGCGATACGGCAGGCGATGATCTGGAGGTGTCCGCGACCAGCGCCCGCGGCTCTGTGGCTCGTAGGGTCCCGGCGGCATCCGCGGAACGGTCGTGCCGATGCCGGGCACGGGCACCGCCCCCCCATCCCGCTATCCGTGCATCAGCAAGCCGCGATACAGCATCACTCCGAACGCGGTTTAACTGGCTGACCGGGATAAATATGTCGCCCCCGCCCTCGATCCTGAGATCGATATCAGATTCGGATACCTCAAAAACCGTGTTCCCAAGTTTTGCGAGCTGCCGTACGATCTCTTCCCCTGTCGTTGGTCTGCTGACTGCACGCTCGATTACGTACTCCGAGTGTACATAGACCGCGTTGTTGTCATTATCCTCGATCCGCAGTCCGAGCGGTGAGCCGACCGCGGCTTCTGCGGTGATGGTGATGGGAATCCTCCGCAGGGGGGTAGGGGATGTAAACGAGCTCCTGAGAGAATCCATAAGCGGCTTATCGAGCGTCTTATGGACGGTACTTCCGGCACGCACCTGCGCGTCAGAGAAGATAGGGATATCGACAACCGTGCCGCTACCAGCACGATCCACCTGCCTGCCGTTTGTATACATCTGGCGGACAATCGTACCGGAGTCATCCCCCTCCACATCCCCCGCCGCACCTGCAACCCCTATCCCATCCCCAATACAGAGCGTGCCTGATAGTCTTATACGCAGGCGATTCTGCTCGCATCCGATGACTGTTCCGATGTGGATTCCACGATTGTACGGGCGCTTGCGGCTCATCAGTTCGCCTCGCGGGTTTCCGGTGAGATATCCTGCCGTAAAACCCCTGTTAAAGACCTGCGCAAGAGCTCGTGACTCGTCATCTGAAACAAAGTACCCTGGCGGGTCTTCCATGTATCGATCGATCAAGCCACGGTATATCCGGGTCACGCAAGCCACGTATTCAGGTCGCTTGAGACGTCCCTCGATCTTGAACGAATCGATCCCTGCCTCGATCAGTTCCGGAAGAATCCGGCTCGTGTTCAGGTCCTTCGGGCTTAAGAGGTACTCGCCGTCAGTCTTCACCTCACGCCCGCCGGGCAGGGTTCGCAACCGGTACCGTTTCCGGCACGGCTGGGCGCAGACCCCCCTATTCCCGCTCCGTCCGCCGATCATGCTGCTCATGAGGCACTGTCCCGAATACGAGATGCAGAGCGCACCGTGCACGAATATCTCGATCTCGAGATCGGTATTCTGCCTCACCTGCTTGATCTCGTCAAGCGTCATCTCCCTTGCAAGCACGACTCTCGTAACGCCCATATCTTGCAGAAACCCCGCGCCTTCGCTGTTGTGCACCGTCATCTGGGTGCTTGCATGGATCGGGAGATCGGGCGCAAGCGACCGCGCCATCGAGAGCAGTCCAACGTCCTGCACGATCACAGCGTCCGCGCCCGATTCGTCGAGATGGTACAGTAGATCCGCAGCATCGTTGGTCTCACTATCCTTTACGAGCGTATTTACCGCGACGTACGCCTTAACGCCCCGGAGATGCGCATAATCGATTGCATCTGCAAGTTCGTCGGGTGCGAAGTTGGCGGCAGACGCTCTTGCGGAGAGCGTAGTTGCTCCGAGGTATACGGCGTCGCAGCCGTTTTCGACGGCAGCGATGAGGGATTCGGTGTCGCCTGCCGGGGCGAGGAGTTCTGGTTTTGCCACCATACCGCTTAGCTTGGATAAACATTCCCGCTTCCCATCATCTCCCAGCCCTTACTGGTTCTGCCCATCTCAAGACAGATCGTCCACCCGACCTTGCAGCTCGAACTGATCTCATCAGAGACGATGACCGGACCAATATCTTCGATAGACCCCATATAGTCCCCGAGCCACAATTTATCGGGTTCAATCTTTGTCACCGTGAAATACCCATCCCGGGTTTCGGTAACAGCTCCGGGATGATTGTCCTCGATGTAATTATAGATCAAATCGGATAGTTCCGTCACCGCAGGCAGTTCATCTTTGAGTTCGTCAACGACCTCAGCGGAAATCCCGTACTCGCTCTCATCCATATACCCCTTCTCCTTCATCCATTTCACAAATTTCCGCATGACCCTACCGACCGTTTTCATAAAATCCTTGCTGCCTGCCACCTTCCGGATCATGAAGTCATCAAGGAACTCACCAATCTCATAAGATCCGATTTTATCGGGTCCGAATATTTCGCAGAACTCCTTATCTTCCCCATCATAGAGTTTATCAAAGAGTTTACTGTCGTCTTCGTCCAGATATTGGTACGCATAGCCGTTTAAATAGTCCTCGAAGAGCTCTATCGCATACTCGTACCCGCTATACGTTCTTGGCTTCAGGCGAGCTTGCTGCTCCTCTAGAAACTCTTCCGTGACTTGTTCTATTGTTTTCATGTTGCATCTCCTGCATACAGCACCTTCCCCTGGTTCATAATCCTTTTGATGAACGGATCTCCAATCCCCTTCCTGTGTTCTATTTCATCGGGCGTGCGCACAACAATGTCTATTGGCAGGAATCTGGGTCTTGCAATCCTTGAAATCTCTGATGCTTTGCGGATGGGCGAGCCATCAACGTCCATTACGACCAGAATATCCACATCACTCTCTCCTGTTGGCTTTCCCCATGCCCTTGATCCAAAGAGAATCACCTTGTCCGGATTGAAGTGTTTCACGATCTTTGAGACCATCTCTTGAATAAGTGAGTCTGTAACGTCAGGAATGATTAGGCTGGCTGTGTCGGTCACTCGGTCAGTCTCAGGAGTTGCCAGCCCGCATAGCGGGTTGTTGGTGCGGCTGGCTTCCTTGTAGTGGTATTGGTCGATCGGTTTCTTCTGGGGTTTTCGGTGTTTCGGCATTTGAATCGTTTTCCCACGTCGTGGTCGTTTATTATGTCTTTATGTGGCGTGATTGCATATAACAGTTCCAGCGCACCCTACGTTTGTGCAATCACCAGCCACAGCCCACCGACACCATTCCCCCTCACTCCAGATAAACATCCCCGCTTCCCATCATCCATATATCCCCTCTCCTTCTTTATCAAAGAGTTCGCTCTCCTCCTTAACCCGAACTGTTGAAGGCATAGCTGTGGGGGCAGTCCTCAAAGAGGAATATCGTATCCTCATACCCGCTATACGTTCTTGGCTTCAGGCGAGCTTGCGGTTCCTCCTGTTCACTGTTTTGCCTTTGTCGTGCCCGCACCGACACCCACGAAAATGAGCGCCAGGGCACCTATCCCTGAGATGTGTTCTGCTGGCAAGTGTCCGGTTACATAACCCACTGCACCGCCAACAAACAGAACAGTTCCCAGTATCACCAGTAATTCGCTGATCTTTGCTTCTGCTCGTGTATTCATGAGTTTCATCTCCTTTCACGATATCGTCGTGACGATCCGCTCCTTGCTTAAATATCTGGTCAGGTAGCTGATGAGTGCCAGCAAAAGCACGGCTACGATAAGCATTCCCCCAACCATGACCCCTGAAACAGCATATCCTCCGCTAATCACATTATTATTAGCAAGCGAGAACGCGAGAAATATCGCAACAAATATCGAGATGTTCAGGATCTGGTTTTCACGCATTCCGAGCAGTAAGTGACCGAAACCCAGGAGACCCACGGCAACAGCTATGAACGCCGGTACAACAAGAAAGATATGCAGGAAAACGGCAGGCGATGGTAGCAGGATCGAAGCCGCGAAGATATTTGCGATCACTGTTATCAATGCAGCCGCCAGCAGTGCGATCAAATAGGCGGGAATGGTGACGCCAAGTACTTTTCCTGCCCATATCTGTCTCAGGCTGAGCGGTGTGCACAGCAACGTTTCTATGATGCCTTCCCTCTTCTCATCGAAAAAAACCTTTCCTGAGAACAGGTATGCCGTGAATATGCCCAGCATCAACACAAAATAGAGAAGCAGGTTATTAAATTGGTCAAACACCAGAGATTCCTCAACCGTCGTGATAACCGGTGCAGTCATCACGCTGAACCACAGTGCAAAGAATATGCCCACAAGCATCTGACTTCTGGTCCTTATAATTCCATTCATTTCCTTCACTGCAACGATAAATAGTTTATTCATTCGTAGTCCCCCTCCGCCGTACAATATCAAGATAAACCGCCTCCAGGGACTTCGTGGCATTTTTCACCTCTTCCACTGCTATGCCGTTTGTTACAAGCATTGCGAGAACCGTCGAGGGGCTCTCATCGTTTAATGTGACGGTTACTCTTCTGTCGTCCCGCTCGCAATCGTACGCACAATCCTGCGAAGTCAGGAGGTCAAGTGTCCGCTCTGCATACCCGGTATCGACGAGGGTGATCTCGAGAACTGGTTTGTCATGCGACTTTCTCAGACCAACGATTGTGTCGCAAGCCCTTATCCTCCCACCCTCAAGTATCGCGGCATTCGAGCAGACCTTTTCGACCTCGGAAAGGTCGTGAGTGTTTAAAAATACGGTCATGCCCTCATCTTCTGAGAGCCTGAGTATCAGGTCCCTAACAACAATCCTTGACTCAGGATCGAGACCGGACGTGGGCTCGTCAAGGAAGAGGATCTCAGGATCGTGGATCATTGCTCTTGCAAGCCCGAGTTTCCGTTTCATTCCGGTTGAGAACCTGCCGGTCTTCTCGTTCCTACGGTCAGAAAGTCCTGCGAACTCGAGAAGTCTCTCGATCTTCTCAACTCTATCTGACTCAGGAACTCCGTAAAGCCGTGCGTAGTACAGCAGGTTCTGGTATGCGGACAATCGCTCGTATAACCCGTTGTTCTCCAGAAGAACCCCGATCCTGCTCCGGAGATCACTATTGGAATCATCGGGTTCCTTTCCGTTGATCAGCGCTTTCCCTGATGTCGGCTTCAGGAGACCGAGCATGATCCGCATCGTCGTCGTCTTACCTGAACCGTTAGGACCGAGATATCCAAATATCTCGCCTTTCCGCACCTTGAAATTTATTTCATCGAGTACGGCTGTTCCGTTGAAGCTCTTTGCCATGCCCTGTATCTCGACCGCGTTCATATAGCGCATCTCCCGCGGTTCTGTAGAGCACGCCTCATATCCGGTCTTGTTCTCAGGACGTCCACAAGCGATGGCAGTTTTCGCAGCCGGATGATCCTCGATGCTTTTTTGTTCTTCATCTTTCTCACCTTCTTTGTTCAAACTGGTCTTTTTATCGACCTGTCTGATAATAGGTGTGTAAGTAATGATACTTAAACCTTTCGATTAATCGGAAAGTATTGTGATGTGCTGCAATGCTTCAACAGAATCGAAAAATCGGTTACAGATCATGTTGCCCGATGCAACGGATAAGTGTGGAATCGTGGATGTGGGATAAATACGGCAGAGTCTGTAACCGCGCATAATTAACCTGAACAAAATTAACTTCTTCGCTGACATATTCTGCGACTCCAAAAACCCCTTCTCTGTGCTCTCTGTGACCTCTGTGGTTTTATTTCTTGTGCTATATTCTTAAAATTATCTTATAGATTAAACCACAGAGTACACAGAGGGACACAGAGATTGCGGATTTTGTGGTGAAACGGGTTGGTAGGAAGTAGTTTCGAGATGTATTGCCTTGAGTGCACGGGTTATTCGTGCGCGGTCACTCTTTACTTGTATTATTTCCAATAAGCTATTATTTTAAAAAATATTATCCATTTGCAGTTCAAACGTATCCCTCACACCGTTGACATCTACTGTGTAAACGCCTGCTTTCAGTCCGACCACGTCCAGCGCGACAACTTCCTCAAATGGCGTCATTACCTGTGCACACATTGCGTCAGCAGGTCTGGATGTGGTTATGGTGACGAAGAACGTATCTCCTTCACGTCTCGTCGCAACTTTGTCAACTTTCGTACAACTATCAGGATGTTCGCCTCTTGCAACAGCGTGTATCTGGACCGGAAATGATTCAAGCAGCAGAATTTCAATGTCATTTACGTTAGCTAAACTGACTGCCCCTTCGAATTCTGTAGTGGGCGTTAGTGCAGGCGGAGGATCTTGTGTTGCAGTCCGCGTGGGCGTGGGAGTGGCTGCAGGCGGCGGCGTTTTCTCCCCGATACACCCCGCAGATATCAAGACCGCTACGATCGTTACGATGACTATCAATCCCGCCATGGATTTCTTTTTCGCCGTTTTCATAGTTCTCGCCCCTGTTTTTCATCCTGTGCCTTAATCGACCTGCCTAATGTTAGAAGCACAAGTGATAGTACTTAAACCTTTCGATTAATCGAAGAGTGTGCAATCCGGAAGTCTGGTTCGCGGACCGCGGACGCAGATAGCGGAACAGGCACTGTCTGAAAATCCGAGTGTTTTCCGCCGATTTTGTTGTGGTCGAATCGATCCAACACAAGCGGTAAAAGCCACTGGATTTAACCACAGAGGACACAGAGAGCACAGAGTTTTTAAACCGATCCTCTGTGTCCCTCTGTGCTCTCTGTGGTTGTATTCCCTGCCGATGTTGTTTATGTCAATCGTGGTGTTGTGCATCCAACTGACCGTTACAGTTTTCCGCCGATTTACTCGATTCGTGTCATTCGTTTATTCGTGATAAAATCAGAGTGTTTTCACTGGAGTTTTCGATTGTGCCAGCGGAACAGAATGCAGAGGTTCGAACCTCGGGTCTCAGATGTTGTTGAACTGCACCTCGATGCTCTCATCGATCGTGATGACCGCACTCCGCCCCTGCGACGCCTGCCCGACATTCACGATTCTGGTTCCCTGTCTGGTCATCTCGCCCTGATCCTCGTGGATGTGCCCGCAGACGATCAGATCGACCTTGCCGATTGCGCGTGCAAGCGCATCGCTTCCGGCGTTTCCGTCCGGTATCCGGTCGAGCGTGTTCTTCGGAGGTGCATGTGAGAGCAGCACGATCGTTCCGCCGCCCCGGTCTGCCCTGATCAGGAGATCTTCGAGCATCACCACGATCTCATCTTCGGATCGCTCGAATGGCGTGTCGAATGGTGTCGGATTCGATCCGCCGATGCCTGCGAAGGTGACGTTTTCGATGGTGTGCACAGTGCCATCCAGATTGACGGCTCTCGATGCGTCAAGGGTTGTAAGGATGCTTCTCTGATCACAGTTCCCGGGAATCGCAAGCACAGGGCATCCGAGTGGTTCGAGCAGGTCGAGCAGCTCATAAGCCAGTTCGTCAGGTCCGAAATTGGTAATGTCGCCGGCGACCAGTACAGCATCGATGCCCCCGGTCTTCTCTGCCTCACGTACAAGGAGCGGTATGTGTGCATAATCGCCATGCGGGTCTGATATCGTCAGCAGTCTCATGTGTATACCTCGATTGATGGTGATGGCACGTCTGTCTTATATGTGTTACGGTAGCATCATCCAGCCCATCCCGCCAGGCTCGATCTCGATGATCTGCTCTCCGTCGTGGTAGACCCTGATCACACCTGACTCGGAGACGACGACCGCAACCGCATCGGTTTCAGCGGTGATCGCTGCTGATGCCGCATGTCTGCCGCCAAGCCCCTGCTGGATGCGCACCGATCTGGCATCCACATCGAGATACCTGCCTGATGCACAGACGACCCCCTCACCAGAGACCACGAAAACACCGTCCAGTTGCGCAAACTCCTTAAACGTCTCCCAGTTGTCCCGTTCCGTGATCATCAGGTCATGCGGGTCGTGTCCTTTGAATGGGTTTAACAGGAGTTGGTGTGAGGCGCGCAGAACATTCTCCACATCCCCGATTACGAAAGCGGTGCCGATGTGCTTTCCTTCTCTTCCTTCAAGCGCGAGCTCGAGTGCGAGTTTCATAACTGCACGGAACGCGTCCGAATTTACCAATCCCTCGGGTTCTTGCAGCGATTTTACCGCATAACTCTCTCTCGGATCGTATACAATAATCGAATCAAAATGGGGACCATCGATCACCCCGACTATCGCGCCACTTATCACGCCCTCCAGATACCCCGCGACAGCGACATCCTGGATACGCTCATGGAGCACAACCTCCTCCTTTTCGACGTGGTTCGGGATGATCCGGTACAGCAGATCAGATGCCTGCCTCGGCATAACCACGACCGGAATCGCTGTCTCTATCCCAATACGTTCGGAAGTATATGAATCAGGGAGCAGTATGGTGGATGCGTGGATGCGTTCTGCAATATCGACTGCCGACTGGATTATTGCTTGCTTCGTCTGCATAAAATCCCCTCAATTATACGTATACATTATATGCGCCCATTCAATAAAAACCTCCCTACCCCGTGCGGGTGCTTATGGGTATAAAAATAGTTGACAACTCCCCACGCAGCGAAAACTATATCTCTTAAAAGGAACAGACAAACAGCCAGATGAAACAGCGAATATCGATATTACTCGTGCTAACGCTCCTGCTGACCATGCCCGCGGCAAGCGCAGGTTGTGTCCAGGTCACCGAGACGCTGATGGAGTTTCAGAAGGAAGATGCCGTATTCACAGTATATTACGATATCGAGATCCTCCCAAAGATCTATATCATGGCTTTCGGTAGCGCAAAGATAGTGCCAGAGATCGAGGCACAGTTTGCACCATTCGATGAGAATGATGTTACGATAGAGAGGCTGGATTATGAACGGGCGGTAGTGGTTGTAAGGAATGTTTCACACTACAATAAAGGATATTATTTCCATAACCCCCACGAGTTGGGGATAACCATAAAAAAACTGGTCGTGGATCCGCCTGACAGTCTCCCGAGAATATACTTAAACACCAATACAACTCCAAGTTTATACTACAAGGATGATTCGGGACTAAACCATACTTTGCCAGACCATAATTCTCTTCTTGCCGATTTTTGAAAGTTTACCAGACAATTCTTCGGCATCAGCCGCAGCCAGATCCGTTTGTGTCTTTATGCCAGCCGATTGCAGTTGCTTTGCAATTGCATCCCCGATACCTGCGACATCGGTCAACCCCGCTTTCTTCCGATTCCCTGCCGCTGCCTTTTTACTTTTACTTTTACTTTTAGCACCGGTTTTCCTGCTCGTTTTGCCGCCCTTGCCTTTGGAATTCTCCTTATTCTTCTGTAACTCGATGAAACTACAGTACGGGCATCCGATCTCCCACGGGCGGACTCCCTCCCGCACGATGCGGACGTGGTGCAAGCCCTTATGCATCTCGCAGGTCGTCTCGGTTATGACCAGTTCCCCGTACCGCGGCGGCGGGAGCGGCAGCGTGAACTTGCAACTCTCATCCGAACTCGTGCACTTGATGAACCTGCCGCCGCTTCTCGACATCTTGGCGACGAGATCGGATCCGCATTCAGGGCAGGGACCGATCACCGGATCGTTTCCGGCTTTTTCGGCTGCCTCCCACTTCAGATGGTTGCAATATGGGCATCCCACATCGATCGGTCGTTTTCCAGCTATTGCGATCATCAGGAGGTGCAGATTATGCTCCTCGCAGACCTTGTCAGTGACGATCACCATCCCGTACTTCGAGGACGGGATCGAGAGCGCGAACTTGCAGTCGGGATAGCCTGTGCATCCGATGAACATGCCGAACCGTGACGGGCGCACCACCATATCAGCGCCGCACTCAGGGCAGGGACCGACCACGGTGTCGGTGTATAGCCCGTCTCGCAAGCCCTCTGCGATCTTCTCCTTGTTCGTCACCAGATCTGCGAAAATGGAATCGAGCATCTCTTTCGACTCTGTTATCACGGTGTCTTCCGTTATCTTCCCGTCTGCGATGTCAGACATGTCTCCTTCGAGTTTACTCGTCATATCAGGGACGACAACCATCTTTGCATATTTCTCAAGCGTGTCAACCACCGAATAGGCGGTCTTCGTCGGCTGGATCGGAGTTCCGTGAACGTACGCCCGATCGTACAACTTCTGGATGATCTCGTGCCGGGTCGATTTCGTTCCGAGCCCCAGATCCTCCATCACCTTGATAAGCCTTGCCTGACCGTATCTTCCAGGCGGTTTCGTCGTCTTGCTCTCGGTCTCGAACTTCTCGATGCCGAGCACCTGCCCTGCTTTCAGATCAGGCAGTATCCGGTCCTCTGATTCGTGATACGGGTAGTAGTATCTCCATCCGGGTTCAACGAGGACTGCGCCGTTTGCGACAAAATCCTCTCCTTTTATATCGATGATTACCCGAAGCGTCTTCCAGAGAGTCGCTTCTGCGAATGTAGCAAAGAATCTGCGGACAACGAGTTCGTAAACCTTCCACTCATCGGCCTTCAACTGTTTCCTGCTTGCAAGCGATGCAGGGTGTATCGGGGGGTGGTCTGTGCTCTCCTTTTTTCCGGCAGTCGGCTTGAGTGGTTTCTTAAGCAATTTCGATGCGTACTCCCCGAATTCGCTTTTAAGAAACATCGATACAAGATCTTTCAGGTCAAGACTTGCCGGATAAACGGTGTTATCTGTCCGGGGGTACGATATGAATCCGTTTGTGTACAGGTTCTCTGCGATCCGCATCGCATTCGCGGGACTGAGTCCGATCCGGCTTGCAGCTCTTATGAATTCGGTGGTGTTAAACGGAGTCGGCGGCTTTTCTGTCCGTTTCCCCTTCTTCACATCGGAAACTGTCCCTTCTTTCGCATCTTTGACCTTTGAAAGTACCTGATCGAACTCCTCTTTCTCCCAGAAGCGATCCTTCCTGTGCTTTGACGTGAATCCTTCCTTGTGGACTGCGTAGAGTTCCCAGTACGGTTCCGGGACGAACGCTTCCCGCGCTTTCTCCCGATCCACGATCAGGGCAAGGGTTGGGGATTGGACCCTGCCTACGGACAGGAATCGCTTTCCGAGCCGCTTTGAGGTGACCGAGAGGTACCTTGTCAGTGCGGCACCCCAGACCAGATCGATGATCTGGCGCGACTCCCCTGCCGCTGCGAGGTTGAAATCGATCTCTGTGAGATTTTTAAATGTATTCTTGATCTCAACGGGAGTGATCGCGCTGTATCTTGCCCTGTCTGCTTTGATCTTCGGATTTGACCCCTTCACTATGTTTAGAGCCTCCACACCAATCAATTCCCCTTCCCGGTCGTAATCGGTCGCTATCGTTACAGTATCTGCCTTTTTTCCGAGCGTCTTGAGTGCGGACACGATCTTGGCATTTCTCCTGTCAGGGACTGTTACGATCTCCGCATGAATGAGATCGCGTGCATCAGTCTTCTGCCAGCTATTGTATTCCTCTGGAAAATCGACGCCGACCACATGCCCGCTCAGTCCGATTACCACCTCGTCCCCTGATCCGTACGTGTTCACCCCGTTCACCCGGACCATCTTTGAGGCACTGCCGAAGAGGATACCTGCGATTCTCTTTGCAGTATTATGTTTCTCTGTGATGATCAGATGCATGATGCCATGTTATTGATGCGTGATATTTATATGTTACGCGGCGGATGGGCTGCCAAGATGGACGAATCGTAATCCGACACTGTCCAAAAATCCGAGTGTTTTTCGTCGATTTACTCGATTCGTGTCATTCGTTTATTCGCGTCATTCGTGATAAAATCAGCATCAAGAGATCACGAATAGCAACGAATGACGCGAATTATACGAATTCGGTTGCCACAAAATCAGAGCGTTTTCAATAAATATTCCGATTGTGCCTCGTAATCCCTTGATCCGCAAAATCCCACAATCAGCCACGCACAAGCGCATTCCTGATAACATCATCTGATTCAGGGAAGTAGATGCTCCCGATCCCCTCTGCTTCCGCATGGAAGTCAAGCCCGCGGATCACAACGACCGGCGTGCCGTCAGACCCCTCGCCAAAGAGCAGGTTTGCTGCGGCAGCGATCTCATCCACGACTGCCTCGTTTGCCACTTCGAGGACGTTACCAAAGAGATCGCATGATCCACGCCAGTCCTTGGTCGGTGTGATCCCTGAGATCCCGATTGCAACCCCGATCTGCCCGTCACGGAACGCGCGCCCGTTGGTGTCTGTAATGATCACGCTGACGGTCTTATCTGTCATAGAGAATATATCTTCCCTAATACTTTTTGCACTCCGGTCAGAATCCTCTGGCAGCAGTATGATCCGACCGGAATCGATATTCGATCCATCGATGCCGGCGTTCACACAGATATTCCCGCCCCCGGTCTTCACAAGAAGGAACGGCGACTCCAGAAGGATCTCCTCGCTCTCATCGAGAACCGCCTGGACGAATCTGGAATCGCTCTCGTTTCGCTCTGCGATTGCGATAGCACGGTTGGATGGCGCGATATCCGCAAGTCTGGCGACCCTGCCCTCTGCCTTTGCAACGACTGTGGACGCAATGACTATGATGTCGCGGTCGCAGAGGCGAGCATTCTTGCAGATGATCCTTGCAAGGTCATCCCCCTCCTCGACGAGCGGGATATC
>DAOURL010000225.1 GCA_030625165.1 Methanosarcinales archaeon
TGCGCCGCTTCTGATCGCGTCGATGACAGGCGGGCATCCCGACACGTACCCGATCAACAAAGCGCTTGCGCTTGCAGCAGAGCATCTCGGGATCGGGATCGGGGTTGGGAGCCAGCGGGCTGCGCTTGAGAATCCGGAGCAAGAGGAGACGTTTCGGGTGGTGCGGGACTGTGCGCCCCATGCTTTTGTGTACGCAAACATCGGTGTCGTGCAACTGACAGAGTACGGCATCGACGGCGTGGAACATGCGATCGAGATGATCGAGGCTGATGCGATCGCGATCCATCTCAACTTTCTGCAGGAGGCGATACAACCCGAGGGCTGCACGCACGCACGCGGGTCGCTCGATGCGATAAAGGATGTGTGCGATGCAGTCTCGGTTCCAGTGATCGCAAAAGAGACCGGTGCCGGAATCTCCCGCGAGGTGGCAGCAATGCTTGCGGCTGCTGGTGTGGATGCGATCGATGTCGGCGGCGTAGGCGGCACAAGTTGGGCTGGTGTTGAGTATTATCGTGCTCTTGATCGCGGGGACGCAGTATCCGAGCATCTCGGAGGATTGTTCTGGGACTGGGGAATCCCGACAGCGGCAAGCGTCGTGGAATGCGCATCATGCAGTCTGCCGGTCATTGCGACAGGCGGCGTTCGCACCGGGATCGATATCGCGAAATCGATTGCGCTTGGCGCGTCGCTCTCGGGAACCGCGCTGCCACTGGTTGCACCCGCGATGAAGGGTGCTGATGCGGTGATCGACCGGCTCTCATGCATGATCTCGGAACTTGAGATTGCGATGTTCCTCTGCGGCTGCCCGGATGTCGCTGATCTGAAGACGGCTCCGGTGATGATCGGCGGCAGGGTCCGGGAGATGCTTGAAGCACGCGGGTTTTAAACGGCAGACAATGGTTTTGGATGTTCTTATTCATCTATTGCGGGTATGCCGGATTAAAATACATCTTGATGCTGATTTTATGCCAACGGCTTCGCTTCGCTTGCGCTCACAGTCACGAATGCTACGAATGTCACGAATCGAGTAAATCGGTGGAAAACACCCGGATTTTTAGATAGTGCCAGAAGTTGGGACTTCCTATCACGTAAAATGGGAGGAGTTACGGTTTAAGAAGGGAGGAGAAGCTACCGTCTCTCCAGACCCATACATTTTTATCGTTTCGGTTTGATCTGATACACGATGAGATATTGTGCCGAGATAACGATACAACTGAAGCAGGGCATGCTCGATCCGGAAGGGGAGACGATACAGCGTGCACTTACGCATCTGGGCTATGCGGTCAAGAGCGCTCATGCAGCGAAGAGATTGCTGATTGAACTGGAAGCAGATGACGCCGACGACGCCACCAGGATGGTGGATGAGATGTGCAGGAAGATGCTTGCAAATCCAGTGATCCACAATTACTCAATCGTGATACGATGAAGTTTGCAGTAATCAGGTTTGGCGGCAGCAATTGCGATTCAGATGTGCACCACATCTTAAATGATCTTCTCGACGTATCCACCGATCTGGTGTGGTACAAGGACTCGATCGAAGGATATGACGGCGTCGTAATCCCCGGGGGGTTTTCTTATGGCGATTATCTGCGTGCAGGCGCGATTGCGGCACGAACACCGATCATGAACTCGGTGAGGCGTCTCGCGGACAGCGGAAAGCCGGTCATCGGGATATGCAACGGATTTCAGATCCTTGCCGAGTCAGGGCTTCTCCCGGGTGCGCTCCGCACGAATGAGTATCCGAAATTCTGTTGCAAGTGGGTGAACCTGCGCGTCGAAAACACAGACACCGCGTTCACATCAGGTTTTAAGGAAGGCGAGATCGTGAGGATGCCAATTGCGCATAAGGAGGGTAATTTCTTCGCGGACGATGCCGCGCTTAAGAGTATGAATTCGCACCACCAGATCGTGTTCAGGTACGAAAGTTCGGACGGGAACGCCGCGGATTACGCCAATCCGAATGGCTCGGTCGAGAACATCGCTGGAATCGTCAATGAATCCGGAAACGTTCTCGGGATGATGCCGCATCCTGAGCGTGCATCTGAGTCGATACTCGGGTCTGATGACGGGCGCAGGATCTTTGAGTCGATGGTTGAGTATGCGGAGCAGGGATGACCTCGGATGCGCATCTTGGAAAAGCACGAATCATTG
>DAOURL010000154.1 GCA_030625165.1 Methanosarcinales archaeon
ATGAGATTCATCCATCTGTGTCTGGCGCTGCTGCAATTTATCCTGCACATCCGACTTTCCCTTCAGTTCTCCTTTTATCTCTGATATTTTTGATTTATTCTGCTCCATTCTTTTTACCGGGTTGTTTAACTCTTTTAACTCCGTTTCTATGAGTTTAAGTTCGCCTTCTATGGAATCCAACTCCTTCTTCTTTTCATTGAGTTTATCTTCGAAATAATCAGAAAAACTTGTGACTGCAGCACATTTAACCCCATCTAAAATCGGACACTGGTTTGTCTCCCCTGTTTCCCTCTTCTTTTTCTGTATTCTCTTTATTTCCGAGTTTACCGCGGATTTCTTTCCGGTTGTAATCTGCTTTCTGTTTTCGAGTTCTTCTTGTATCTTCACATCAGGTTCAATCCCTTTCTGTTCCCTTTCAAGTTCTTCCAACCTTTTTGAAAGCGTTCCAAACTCTTTCATCGATCTCTTCAGGTCACCAATATCGGATTCTATCTGTTTAACATCCCTTATCCTGCCCTCTATCTCCTTTATCTCTTCTTCGTGCTCTTTCTGCTCCTTTACCGCAGGTTCGATCTCTTTTAACTCCTTACGGTGATCTTCCACCTCTTTTAACAGATTCTTCTTTCTATCCAGTTCCTCTTTCATACGCTTTATCTTACTATCCTGTTCCAGTCTCTGCTTATCGAGATGGTCCCGCTTCTTTTTATCCCCCTCCAGTTCTTTTAATCTCTCATGGGATTCAAGATATCGCTCTTTCGCATCCTTCGTCTCATCAAGTATCTTTTTTGCACCTGCCGCCTCTTCGAGATCCTTTTTTGCCGTTGCAAGATGTTTTTCAAGCTCCGTAACATCCCTTTCAAGTTTTTCAACCTCCTTCCGGGTAGAATCGATCTGTTCCTTCTTCTTGCTGAGATCGTCCTTCTTCAGTTGCAACTGCGCAAGTTCTCTTTCCAATCCAACAATCTCTTCCTTTATCTTCGAAACCGCAATCTTTCCGTACTCGAATCTCTCTTTTAACCCGGAATATTTTGCGGTGCTGCCTTTCTTTTCATGGTAGCTCTTTTCGAGATCAACGATCTCGGTTTTAACGATCTTTGAGACGTCATTTAAGTTATCAAACGCTGTTCTGTACTCATCCACCCGGAGGATGCTGTCAAAGACCTTTTTTCTCGCTCCCGGGGGTGCGAGGAACGACGAGGTGAACGTCCCCTGCGGGACTCCGACCGCATTCTCGAATATGGAAGAGAGATCAGCCGAAGTTATGGCGCCACTGAAGAGATTTTCCACGATCCAGTCCTGCACATCTACCTTTCCGACTGCCAGCTGCCCGACCTGGGATTCCACCCTGTAATCGCCCTTAACCGACCTTGCGATCACGTATTCCAGTTCATCAGGCGCAACGACATGAACCCTGACCTCTCCTGCCTTCTCCCCCCTCCGTAGAAAATCCTTCTGGCTGTACGGGAGATGATCGAAGAGCGCAAATCCGATGCTTTCGAGGATCGTTGTCTTGCCAGCGCCGTTTTCGCCGCTGATGCCGTTGACCCCGTATCTGAATGGGACATCCTCATCACGGTATGACTTGATATTCTTAAGTTCAACAGCGTTAATCCACATTTGCCCTGCCCGCCCGGCTTCTGTCGCCCGTGCCACTCATGCCACCCATACCAAACGGCAGATCGGTCTGTTCCTTATTTTCGCTTTTAACCACGCTATATGAATTTTGCAGGTGTTCGAGGATGATCTGCGGATCAGTCTTGCTAACAGCGAGTTGTTTCGCCTCGATCACCATATCTGTGACATCAGTGAGATGCCTGCGATACTGCGTATTCTTTACCATTTCCTCGATAATGGATCGTTCAATCTCTGATCTGGATATATCGCGGTCATCGACGACGCCTGTCGGATCTTTCGTATCGATGATCTTTACATTTACCCATAGTGGATCGAGGTGCTCTGAAACGATCTCTTTTACCTTCTCGACGGATATCTCTGTTCTCGGGAATCTGAGATCGCCATGCAGCGAGATATCGACAAGCGGCTTCGTATCTCGGTCTCTGTTAGCCGCCCCGCCGAGAACAGATCTGACTGTGCTGTACAGGTCCTGAAGCGACCGTATCCCGCTGGTATCGATCCCGAACCGCTCGATGTGGCGGGGCGCTGCCTTCTGAAACGATGGCGTACCATCCACAACATGATAAAACCCTTTTGGCTTCCTGTATTCCGACATCGATACCGTTTCACAACTTCCACCGTTGAATATCCATCCGTCGAGATCGTATTGTATGTGATAATGTCCGAGCGCAAGATAATCGACCGCATCACGCAGGGGGATGAGGGAATTGTAGGATAACTCCCCAATACCTGACGCACTGATCACCCCTTCCACACCGAAATGCATCATAAGAATCGTGTAATCCGGCGTGCCACATCGGTCATTGATCGCTTTAATCTCCTCTGCAATCTCAGGTATTAGATTTCGGGTCTGCGATCCAAGGTATTTGACGCCAAAGATGCGTACACCGTTTATATCGACAAAATCCCCCATCAGTTTGATCTCATGCTGTCCCATCTGCTCCATCGGCTTGATCCGTATCAACCGCAGCATCCCCTGTGCATCGAGAATCTGCATCCAGCTGTTCACATCCCGGTGATACGCAAGATCATGGTTGCCCTCGATCGCATACACCGGAATCTCTCTGTCCTTCAGCTTCGTAAGGATTTTAAACGCCTGCATGTATGTTGGAGCATTGATATTCCTCTTATGGAATAGATCTCCGGCAATGAGCAGAAATTCTGCATCTGACTGGATCGTATAATCAACAACCCGGTCGAAAGCGCGTGCAAAGTCCTTGAACCGCTCGGAAAGACCGTACTGCACATATCCGAGATGGAAATCACTCGCATGCACAAAGTTCATGTTCACTTTATCGAATCCGCGGGCACATTAATATGTCGGCACGGTGGAATATATTTATGGATGTTCTGGGTGTTCAGGTGCCTGTGCCGGTACTGGTGCTGGTTCTCGCTGTCGCGATCGATCTGGTATCAGGTGAGATGCCAAATACCGCCCACCCGGTGGTCTGGCTCGGCACGCTGATCCACAGGATATCAGGGTGGTGCGAGCGGACCGATAAGAGATATCACAGAATCTGCGGACTTGTGCTGGTGCTGATATGCGTATCGTGCGCTGCCATCACAGGCGTTCTGTTAACCCTTCTGGCAGAGCGGCACAGTCTCATCGGTATCGTCTTGATGGCATATTTCTTGAAATCGACGTTCTCGATACGGTCGCTCGTCAGTTCTTCAAACCTGGTCTACAGGGATCTTTCAAAAAACGATATCGAGAGTGCAAGAAAAGACTTAATCGCACTCGTAAGCAGGGACGCTCGAGGTCTTGACGAGCCAAAAATCGCATCAGCAGCTATCGAATCGACCGCCGAGAATTATGTGGACAGTATCCTCTCGCCGATACTCTATTTTACAGTCTTTGGGCTTCCGGGCGCTCTTGTATACAAGGCAGTGAACACGCTCGACTCGATGGTCGGATACAGAAACGATCGGTTCTCTGCGATCGGTTTCGCATCTGCAAAGTTAGACGACATCGCCAACTGGATTCCTGCGAGGTTGTCTGTTCTCTTCATTCTTCTGCCGGCTTTCCGGCTCAGTCCGGGGTCTGCGTTACGTGTCTGCCTGCGTGACCACGCGCTTCCCCCGTCCCCGAACTCCGGATACCCGATGGCGATGGTTGCGGGCGCTCTTTGTTGCAGACTCGAGAAACCCGGGAGTTACGTGCTCGGGCGCGAATATCCGGATCCCTCGCCGAACCACATCCTTCAGGCGAACCGGATCGTCATGCTCGCCTCGTTTCTTCTGATTGTGGCGGTTGTGGGCTGTTACTGGGTTTGTGGGGCGGTGATCTGCCTCTGCTGAGGTTGCAGTCACTCGCCGCCCATTGCCGATAAACTTCCGATGAATTGCCGATAACTTGCCGATAAAACATAAGCCCGTGCCCGGCGGGATGGGTCTGCCACCTCAACCCATCCGTCCTCAACCCATCTCCCGAGCAGCACGCGTGCCATGCGGTCAGATAGCCCGAGAGCTCCCGCCACATCGGCGGTGGTGATGCGGTCAGTCTGGAGAAAGAGCGCGAGAGTAACGCAAGAGTTTTTAACCGACCCTCCGCGTCCCTCCGCGCACTCTGCGGTTTTATTTCTTACCGGTGCCATTCGCACAACATGCTCGCCTCGTCTCTCCTGATCGCGGCTGTCGCGGTCTGCTACTATACTGACCAGATCCCCCCGCCCCCACTTCTCTGAAAATGCAGGAGCGCAATAATTATCATCCCTGCCGCCAGAACAACTCAGGATGGAGCTACTATACCTGAACGAAGGCGACGTTACCGAACTGCTCGACATGCCGGGGGCGCTCAGCGTTGTTGAGGCGGCATTCCTGGAGCACGGCATGGGCAGGGTGCAGATGCCTCCGAAGTCGTACCTGTACTTCCCAACAGGTGACCTCCGCACAATGCCCGCGTACCTTGAGACGGCAGGGATCACAGGTGTCAAGATCGTCAATGTGCACCCCGACAACCCAAAGGCTGGATTACCCACGGTGATGGCGGTC
>DAOURL010000251.1 GCA_030625165.1 Methanosarcinales archaeon
TGGCGGCAGGGGCAGGAGCGGCAGCGGGGGCGAAGGCAGGGGCGGTGGGCTGGCGTGAGCGCGTCTGGTGTGGGGCGAACATTATGCAAAGTTTAAAAATAAGGAGCTATAAACTGAACTTAGAGGCAGAGGGATAAAAGATGGCGATATATGCAAAAATCACGGAAGAAGGATACTTACCAATTCCAAGGCGAAGCATCAAGAAGATGCGATTGAAGACTGGCATGCGGTTTAAATTGTTGGCTGACGAAGAAGATGTTCTAGTTTTAAGGCTTGTGCATGAAGAAGAGACTCAAGTCGATAAGGGCTCTTTGTTGCTACAACAACATGCACTAAAAAATATTTGGGATAGTAAAGAGGAAGATGTCTACGAACTATAATCGTGGCGACATCGTCATTGTTCCATTTCCATTTGTAACTTCAGAAGGGGCATCGCAGAAGGCACGACCAGCGCTGATTATCTCTGATCATTCGATTGTTAGGCGTTTTGAGGATCTGATTATGGTGGGAATAACCTCTCGAATCGTAAAAAATATGAAAGAGACGGAATATAGGATTGTTAGGGGAACGGAAGATTTTAAGTATTCTGGGTTGATAAAAACATCGGTAGTGCGGTGTGAATATATCATGACCGTGCCACGGGGGCTCGTTGCGAGAAGGTTGGGGCATTTACCTGATAAAACAATGAAGAAAATCGATAAAAAATTGAAATTGAGTTTAGGAATAGAAGATCAGGTGGTTTTCGGATGAATCGTGAATTGGATAACGAAACCATAAGCGTCACCGACCTGGGCTATGTCGGGCTGCCGCTTGCACTTGCGTTCTCAGAGCGTCTGAGAGTCGTTGGCTTTGACGTAGACGCGGGCAAGATCACAGATTGAACGATGAACTGGCATGCACCGCCAACTCCTGCGCTGATGATGATAGACGACGATGGAAGAAGATGAACATGCCACCCACCATATCAAAACGCGTCCCAGCCGACCTCGCGCTCGTGATCGCCCTGACGCTCGCATGCGCCCTCTTCGTGCTTGCCCCGCGGCTTAACGAGACGCCGGTGCGGGTGGTGCTTGGTCTGCTGCTCGTGCTCTTCCTGCCCGGATACTCGCTGATCGCTGCATTGTTTCCGAGGGAGGACGATCTGGACGGCATAGAACGGATCGCGCTCAGTTTTGGGCTGAGTATCGCTGTTGTGCCGCTGATTGGATTGGGACTGAATTACACTCAGTACGGGATTCGGCTGGTGCCTGTGCTTCTCGGGCTGTCTCTGTTCACGAT
>DAOURL010000145.1 GCA_030625165.1 Methanosarcinales archaeon
CTCACATTCCGCAGGTACCCCTCAAACCCCAAACATTTTAACCTACTTCACCTATTTAACCAGTAATATCCTGTGAGGGGATGATTAGCCGCATGGAGATAACAACCACATCGCTTGCACACCTTGGACTTGTTGCTGGAATATTTGACGAACTTGATATTGCTGATACAATAGATTCCGCCATACCAAAAAATCGGGATCACAATATACCCCACTCGACCGTGATTAAAGCCATGTGCTTGAATGGTTTGGGGTTTAACGAAAGCAGATTGTACCTTTACGCCAAATATTTCGAAAATCTCCCGACAGAACGATTGCTGGGCGACGGCGTGCTCCCGAAACACCTTAACGACGACGTATTCTGAAACGCTGGATAGAATCTATGAATACGGTTGCACTGAACTTTTCAACCAGATAGTCGCGGGATCCATGAACCGCGTCTCGTCCGGTGCGCACGTGCTTCACACGGACACAACCAATTTCAGTTTGCATGGAGATTACGAGAATTCAGATCCGGACCCCAACACCATCGAAATCACTTATGGCCACCCCAAAGACAACCGCTGGGATCTGAAGCGTTTTGTGCTGAGCATGGTCTGCAATCAGCAAGGAATACCACTTTTTGTAAAAACGCTTTCCGGGAATGCATCTGATAAGAAAACATTGGTACAAACCGTCAAGAAAATACAGAAAAGTCTGAAATTAAGTGCTAAAGTGTATCATATTGCCGATAGTGCAATCTATAGCGAAGACAACATCACAGAATTGGGGAAACGCACTCTATGGATCACACGGGTGCCTGCAACGATCACTGAAGTAAAAGACCTCCTGGGTGCAGATATTGAATTGGAAGCATGTACTGATTCCAGATACTCATATTACGAAGTCAAATCGTCTTATGGCGGAATAGAGCAAAAGTGGGCACTGATCCAATCGGAAGAGATGAAAAAACGGAAAGAAAAGACATTTGACAAGAATATCGAAAAGAATCGGAAGGCTGCGCAGAAATCTCTTAATAAATTGAAAAGGATGGAGTATGCTTGCTATGAAGATGCGAAGAGGGCTGCAAATACATGGCTTTCCAAACATCAGAGATATCAGTTAGAAAAACTCTCGATAGAAGCGAAGTCACGCCGTATGAACAGTAAAATTGGAAGACCGAAGAGAGGAGAGGAGCTTGAGACACATTATTCGGTGAAAGCCGAAATCGTGGTGGATAAACAGGCAATTGCACGAGAACGTGAAAAACTGGGGAAATTTGTTCTGGCAACCAATGATCCATGCCTTACGGCTGATGAGATCCTGTCATATTACAAGAGTCAGAGTACGGTCGAGCGTGGGTTCCGTTTTTTGAAAGACAAGAGTTTTCATGTTTCAGAGGTGTATTTGAAGAAAGAAAGCAGAATCGAAGCATTGGCAATGATTATGGTACTGTGTCTGTTCATTTATTCAATTGCTCAGTGGACGCTTAGGCAGAGGTTGAAAGAGACCGGTAAATTTGTTAGAAATCAGGTGAAGAAACCTGTACAGAATCCTACTATGCGGTGGGTGTTTTTCCTGTTCAGGGGGATCACAGAAGCAACGATTCGACTTGGCGGGGATTCTATGAGGAGATTGGCGAACATGACTGAGGAGTTATGGGATATTTTGAGCCTGATGGGGAAAGAATGCGAAAAGTATTATGTTTGAGGAACGACGTGCGGAATGTGAGCTTTATACTTCGTATCGGATAATCTAATAGCAGCGTTCATTTTGGAGTTCGGTGTTATCCACTTCGCGCCATCAATTCCAGCTGTTCTCTTCCCTCTATTCTGGGTTACACGCTTCACTGCCAACAATTTCGCGTAAAACGAATGAGTTAGCAGATATCTTAACCTTTTGACCAGATACCACGTTCCTTGCTTAACTGCTTTTGCAATTCTGGTTTGCAGCCTGTTAACACGTTCTTCGACCGTCTTCCAGTCGACGTCAATCCAATGGAGTTTTGGTTGTTTGTCTGTAAGTCTCTCGCCTTTAACGGGCGTAATTGAATTACTTACATTCACAGGTTTCCCTCCTTTCATGCAATGAGACACCACTCGATAAGTCAGCACCCTTTCGGGTTAAGGCAAATTTTGAACCTCTATACACCTCATTACAAGATGCCATTCGCTTTTTATCGATTCCTCTACCCACTATGCCATCGTTTGCCCTCACAGGATCCCTACCCGGATTTTCCGGGAGCATATTGGGTTTACCAAGTTCTACATCACAGATAATTGTGAACACCTTAGAAGCCATCTGTAAGCCGGAAACCGTCTGTCCATTCCCTATAACGTCTCTGCAGCCGTTATAGTCCGATTTCGTACCTTTTGGTCTAAGCGTAACAGTCCGCTTTCGCTTATCCTGCGTTACGACTCTTCCGATGGTTCGCATTACACTCTTCATAGCATTCTTATCCTGGCAGTTGATCGAGAGCCCGGACTTTCTGATTTTCCACGTTGTTCCGCAAGCTTACTGCGTGGGCGTTGCCACCCACGCATTCTGCGGTAGGATTACCCCGAATGGAAGGGGTAGCCGGTTAGGCAATCTATGACGCAGCTTCTTGTCACACGCAGAGTACGCAGAGGGGCGCGGAGGGGGGATAAATAGTTAAATGCTCTGCGTTCCTCTGCGCCCTCTGCGGTTATTTTTCTTGCCAGAAAGTACAGGATCACAATCAGGAGGCCAATCAGTATACCTGAGTAGTTACCTTAAAGTTTGTTTGGCTTAAGTTCCCAACTGTGTTTTTCTGAATCAATTTCGCCTATCTTGGTGTCACTCTAATTAGATTTTCTCATACTACTTACCACTCAAATCTGAAGCATACGACACCCCCAACTATTGCCTGATTCAGTGGCATATTCTATTTTATACTGGCACTCCGGATTTTATTGAATATGAATGACTGATACGCATGTATAAACACCCTCAGAAGGTTTTTGGGAAATCACTCACCCGAACATGCGAAATTCGTGACAATCCATTACAAGAGATCGAGGATTCCCAAACCGCCGAGTACGATGCTCGTAACGATGATCCCGGCAAGCATGACGCCTCCGAGGATGGCGAGGAACGCGTGTCTGAACTGTATCCCGAATACGAATGCTGCAGCGCACCCGGTCCATGCGCCTGTGACCGGCAGGGGAATCGCCACGAAGAAGAGAAGCGCGATGGTGCCGTATCTCTCAAATTTTCCGTTGTGCCGGTGGTACGTACGCGTGAATAACCAGTTGAAGAAGACGTCCCAGAAGACCCACCGCCGCAGGTAATTTGATACCGATTCGAGAAAGAGTAAAAGTGGTATGACCGGCAGCATATTCCCGATCACTGCAACGATGTATGCAGTCAATGGATCCATGCCGTAGACCCCGATGGCTACCGGGATTGCGACCCTGAGTTCCCCGACCGGCATCGCCGCCATGAGCGCGGTTGCAACCGGATGCGGTATCGATTCGAAGAGTCTGGTGATGGCATCGATCATGCCTGAAATATTGGCGGGCAGATGTATTTACCTTTTGCCGGTCAGTTGGTGAGACTTTTTATTACCTTCTGAAATGGACTCGGAAAACCACAGAGAGCACAGAGGACACGGAGAAAACAGCACTCTGTGCCCTCCGCGTTCTCTGTGGTTAATCTTCTTTGTCATAACCCAAAGTCCACCCAGAAGAAATTAAAAAGCCACCAGTTGGTAGTCCATGCGTGCGTCAAGATTATTATGCCCAAAAACCATACATCACCAATGCGAATCGCATCAACCCTTGAACTGCAGGATAAGCCGGGGCAGCTTCTGGCAGCACTGACGCCACTCTCAGCTCTTGGCGGGAATATCATCAGCGTTGTACACCATCGCGACCAGAGGACCTCGAGGGGCAAGATTCCGGTACAGATCGTATTCGAGATCGGTGAAGCCGAGCGGCAGTTGCTGCTCGATGAACTCGAGAAGAGCGGCATCGCGGTTGCCAGTATCGATGAGAATCCGCTGATCGAACGCGAGTCCGTGATACTGATCGGGCATATCATACATACCGACATCAAAGACACGATCGACTGCATCGACCGCACCGGGTTTGCAGAGGTTACCGACATCTCCATTGCGATGCCGGAGATCGATGGCGAATCATCCGCATACATGCTCATCGAGGCGGTAGGGGAGGCCGAACTTGCTTCGGCGATCGATCTCTTAAAGGAGATTGCAGACCGGAAGGATCTGCTGGTGATCGAGCCTGTGCGGAACTGAGGTAGCCTGTTTCCCATGCTCAACATATCAGACCTCTCATCCGAGTTCGAAGACCGGAGATCCGCAATCCTTGACTACGAGCGTGAGACCTCTGGCGAACTCGAAGAATACAAAAAAGCACTCCCGAATCTGGATCGTGCAGATGCGGCATTAAACAGTGCTCTTCCGCAGTACAGCGGCGCAAGGATCTTTGAGCCGGGAGAGACCATCAGACGTTTCCGCCCGGCTGCGGCATGGAACGATCGGCAGGATGCCATGGAGTGGGTGGACTCTGTGCTTGCCGGTGTTGCGGTCGGATCTGCGGATGGCAGCCAGATATATCCGGATAAAAATTATGGTCTTCCGATCGCGGTCGTGCAGATCGGTAGCGTCCGGAACCGGCACACAGAAGAATCCGGGTACGCGCAAAGTACAAGCGCGACCCTGATCACGCCTGATGAGTTTGCGGACGCAGAGGTGTATGCATTCAGTAAGGCGTTTGTGGATGCCAGACGCTTTGCTCTCGAATGCGATGCCTTGATCGACCTGATGCACACGAGCACGGATACGGATACGGACGACGACCGGATCTACCTGCTGCTCGACGGAACACTGGTGCCATCCCACATCAATGCGCTACGTGCGAACGTAAAAGAGATATATCTCGACGCGATGAGGAGATTGCTCGATGCATCGAACGAGACCGGAAATCCTTTGATCGGATATGTGGACGTGAGCGTGCAGAGGGATGTCGTGACGATGATGCGCCATATCTACGGACTTCCCGAGACGAAAAGACTCTTCGATCCGGTCTTGTTTGCAGGCAGGCTTAACTGGGGCGACCGGACAAAGGCGTTTGTCTGCAACCGGGACGACCGCCGCGGCGCAGACAGCCCATCGGTTCTCGATATGTATGCAGGG
>DAOURL010000217.1 GCA_030625165.1 Methanosarcinales archaeon
ATTTTTCAGTGGAAGCGATCCGGATGATGTGGTTAACCTATTCAGTGGAGTCGGACTAACGAATATATCAGTGAATCGCCTTGAAAGACTCAGGGAATTTGAAAATAAAAACAGATCGATCTCGTATAACATTGCGAATAATCCGTCGCTCTTCATGGCGCTTGGGGAGAAATGGTGACCGGATACCGATGATTCAATCGGCAACGGTCAGAAACAGTACTTACTCGAGTATCGTGTGGATATCCGCATATAAAACCACAAGATTAACACAGAAATCTTGTGGAGATGGCTGCGCCGCTTCTCCGCAGACTGTGTAATCTTATGGTTCCTGCAACAAGTTACCCGGCATGTACCAGAAACACGCTGGTGTTGTTGGCAGGCGGCTCCGGAGGGATCCTTAAGCATTCCCTGAGCTGTTCTGGCAACTCATAGCGATAAAACGTGTCGAGCATCCGTCTGAGCCCCTTTTCATAAGTGCGGTAGGATATCTTTGTTCCTGCAGGAAGCACGCCTGCCAGATGATCGAATATCTCCTTCTTGGGTTCAGCCTGGGCAGCTACCATGATCAGTTCTGGCACCTCTGCAAGCGGCAGCGTCTGATGGTTTCCGCGGATTATCCTGATCTGGCTGGAGAGCCCGAGCTTCTCAAGCACCCGTCTTGAGAGTTCTGCCCTCTCTGGATCCCGTTCGATCCCGATTCCGTTGAGCCCGTGCTGGTGGCAGAGTACGATGAGCGTCAGGGGCAGTGGACCGCTTCCGAGAAAGAGAACAGTGTCACCCGGTTTAAGCCCTGCCCCCCGAGACTCGGTTCGCGCCAGCTGGATGTAATTTGGGAGGTATGTAAAATCCGTAAGCGCATTCCATGGATCTCTGCTCTTCAGTATGGAGTTTGCCTGTTCTGCCTCAAGTTCTGCCGTATACCGGCTTCGAAACGTGGTGATAGCATCGAATGCAGAGTTAAATCTGGAATTGGACAGGAGGTCTTCTGCGGATCTGTCGTCTATGTCAAGTGCGATCAGATAGTCAAGCCGCTGAAAAACGGATTTGAGATGACCGGAAGGGTCTTGATAGACTTCTCGGTCTACAAAATCCTTGATTGAGTGATGTATCCCCACGATCTCCTCAGTTATCGATTCTGCGTAGTGATCTGTGCCATGATCCGTGCCGTCGCCAAGACCGGGTATGATCCTTGCATAGATATCGGAGTCGTGGGTGTGAGTGTGGGAGGTTTCTCTATTTTTGTTAATTGTGGTCATGCAGGTCATATCAATCACAATGTAGACTTATGGCATGTTTAATACTTAAAACCTTTGCTATGCACGGGTTAATTTAAGAAATAAGTCCAATCACCACGTATAATTTCTGACAATTTCCATATAAGTAGAATTAATTGTTATCTTCTCTCGGTTCGTAATATTTCACTGCCGTTGTCGCGGGAGTTTCAGAAAGCGCGGGGTTGCGCGCCCGCAAACTATATATAGCGCATGATTGCAACAGAAACTACAGAGATGACATCTATAGTATATCTCGCATATATTGAATAACACAGGAGGTAACAAACATGAATAAAAGCGTAATAATAATCGCGTTCGCAGCGTTGCTGCTGATTGCGTGTACTAGCATGGCAGGCGCGCATTTCACGATGGTTTTTCCAAGTGATAACGAGGCTACCGTATGGGATGTAACGCCTGAAGACTACATAGCAGAGGAGGGAGAGACCAAGACCGTGTATATGATGTGGGGACACCCCTACGAACATATACTCTTTGACATGGCATCTGTGCCAGAGGTCTCTGTCATGAAGCCAGATGGCACGGTTCTGCCACTTACTGCGACAGAGATCACCGTTGACGGAATGAACGAAGACGGAGAGCTCGGAACCTTCAAGGCATACAAAACCTCGTTCACGGTTGATCAGCCAGGCGATTCCGTAATCTTCGTGAAGTACGAGGACGAGGACGAGAACCTGATCGACTACACCAAAGCTGTGATCCACTGCGGCGAAGAGACGTGGTTTGGCTGGGATGCCAATGTCGGACAGCAGACCGAGATCATCCCGTACATGCGACCTTATGGCATGGAGGAGGGTTTCGTATTCGCTGGAAAGGCACTCTATGATGGCAAGGCGCTTGCAGGCGCAAATGTAGAGGTTGAGATATATCACACACTGGATCTTGGCAAGGAGATCGTGGAAACCGCTGAGGGTATGTTCCCATACGACCCGCCGATGGTCTTCACACGGCTCACTATGTCCAATGAGGGCGGAGAGTTCGTGTACACACTCGACGAGCCAGGGATATGGTTCGTTGGCGG
>DAOURL010000138.1 GCA_030625165.1 Methanosarcinales archaeon
CTGATCGGGACCGGAGTTGCCATGCCCCAGCCGCACCGGGTGCAGTCAGGTATTCTTGTAAATCTCGATTCGCCGGTATTGTTCGACTGCGGAAGCGGGGTTCTTCCGCGCCTTCTGGACTGTGCATCGATCGGGCACGTATTCCTCACACATCTGCATCTTGATCATGTTGCAGATGTCATGAGTCTTATAAAGGCGAAATGGCTCTGCGGAAGCCATGATCTTCGGATATACGGACCATCCGGCACCAGGGAGTGGATTTCACGGGTTTTCGATGCTTATCCTTACATGTTGGGCAAGATGAATGTCGAGGTCTTCGAGATGGCTGATCAGGATCGTGTCCCGATTGGAAGATACGAGATCATCTGCGCAAAGACCGCACACGGGATGCCTTCGCTTGGCTACGGCATCGCTGACGAGGAGGGACGTGTGCGGGTCGTGTACTCTGGCGACACCGAACCCATAAAGAGCATTGCCGCGCTCGCAAGCGGCGCAGACCTCCTGATCCATGAGTGCTCGTTTCCTGACTCGGTGCCTGATGTCACCAATCACACGACGCCGCGGATGCTTGGGGATATGATGGTTGGGATAGCGGTTGGGCGGATCATCCTGACGCACCTGTATCCACACACGGTCGGATTTGAGGGTGAGATGGTTGCGACGGTGCACGAATACTGCGGCTGCGATGTCACGATCGGGGAGGATATGGAGACTGTTGTGATCGATTCCAGACCTTAGATTCCACCGCAGAGTGCGCAGAGGGTTAAAAACGGTCTCGAAACTCTGCGCCCTTCGCGTTTGGACTTCGGCGCTGCTTCGCAGACCGCGGTGATAAATCACTCGATTTTTTAATGGTCAGTTGGATGCATAACACCGCGATTGACATAAACAACATTGGTAGAGAATACAACCACAGAGCGCACAGAGGGACACAGAGGATCGATTTAAAAACTCTGTGCTCTCTGCGTCCTCTGTGGTTAAATCCGGTGGATTTTACCGCTTGTGTGGGATCAATTCGACTACAACATAAATCACTCGATTTTCAGACAGTGCCTGGACCCTGATGGCTCACATCGCCAAGGCATCATCTGGTAATGTCCAGCCCAGCCCTGTGGACAGTGGCATCGATGAATCGCTCATGACGATTCATTGCCGTTCTCTGCCCCGGTCTCTGGCACATAGATCACTTTCCCGTCGGCAAGCTTGTATGCCGTCCCGAGCACCTCGCCCTCCCCACCCGCGATCTTGTCTGTCATGTTCATCACCTCGATCGTCTGCCCTTCCTTTATGATGATCTGCATATCCGGCTGCCCCGGGTTTGTGACCACGGTGAGGTCGGCGTCAGGATCGAGCAGTTGCGGCATATGGTACGACACCACAAGCATCACGATCAGCGCGACCGAGAAGACCATCGCAACATCAAAGATATTTGCCACGCCGGAGAGCGGACTCCGTTCGGAATCATCGTCCAGCAATCCTTTCCGCCGTGTGCGCTTACTTCTCGGCATATTTCCCCAGAAAAGCATCGAGAATGCATTCGATGTCGTTTATGTCCTGCTGGTACCATCTTCTGCGGATCATCGTGAGACTAAATCCGACGGCTCCCGAAAAAAGTCCGAGCACGGTGGTTGAGAATGCGATCACCAGATTGCTTGCGAGTTGCTCCACGTTTCCCTCGGCAAGCCCCATCAGCGCAGGACCCAGAGGTATCAGTGTGCCCATGAGACCTAACATCGGACCGACTGTGGCTAAGAGTCTCGTCGTCTCGAGTTTCTTTGCCATCGCAATCTCGCAATCACCAAACAACCTGTCGAAATTGAAATATCCCCTCCCGATCTGGTCTGCAAGATCGCGCATGAATGCGGATACGAAGAAGGGGTATTTGCCATTTCGAAGGGTGGAAGCGTCCGCTTTTCTGCATAACTCTTCTATCCCCCGGACGTCCCGGTATCTCCTTGTGTATTCGGAGATGAACTCGCCGGCAAGCGCAAGTGACCAGACCACAAATGCCATGAGGAGGAGGATTACCGGATACAGGAGCGCGTACGAGATCCAGTATAGCGTCTCAAATATTACTGTCGATGTGTCCATGTTAGTGCCTCACCGCTCCTCTGCCCTGTCGATGGCAAATCCGATCGCTATGATAAATAGCAGCGCGATGAGCGGTACCACGGTTCCCGCGAGATCAAAGTTCCCGGGAGTTATCTCTAATTGTTTTGTCTTCATGTATGCTGGCATTAGAAGCGCTCCAAGAATATAGAAGAGTCCGATGAAGATCATCGCATCACCAAGTGCAGCCGGGGTCTTGCCAAGCCGCCTGAAGAAGAGCGAGGATCCGATTACGAATACAGAGAATGTCACCCCGACGATGACGCCGATTGCGATGCCGCCCAGACCGATGTTTGATGCAAGGATGCTACATGCGATGAATATGGCGGCAAGACAGACCGGACACGGCAGCGACAGGATTGCAAAGGTGCGCTTCGTGACATCGCAGCCGGAGTTCCACTTCCTTGTCGTGTACACGCCCGCAGCGATCAGAGCGAGCGCAAGCATCGTGTGGAATGCGATGCCGAGATTGAGCAGCCCCTGCATGAAATCGATCGAGAATAGCGTGATCAGGTAGCCGATGAAGATTGAGATCACGAGGTAACTTGCTGCAACATACAGGATATCTCTCTTCCGGATGCTTGATAGTCCACATCCGGCTCCGGTCTTGATCCCAAATACTGCGATACTTGTCAGAACGCCTATTACTGCAACGCTTATCAGACTCATTTTTTCATCCTCTATCCTGTTGAATTTAGAACAAGTTTAGTTTATAAGGGTTGTGGTTGGGGCATTCGGAAGAATGAGCAAAGAAAGAAAAGTGAGGGTGCTCTCCCCATTTTAGTTTCTGCGCCGATTACCGGATATATAGCCACAAGCAGTCCAGCATCCTACCTTTCCCATCATTTCTTCGGTGAACCGGGTTACTTTTCTACGAGTTTTTGCAGGATCTGCTCCAGACGGATGTTGTGCGCACCCATAAGTTTGTTATGCTCCTGTTGTTCTTCGATATAGGTATCAAAGCGTTTGTTATGCTCCCGCTGTTCTTCGATATAGGTATCAAAGCGTTTGGTATGCGCTCCCATTTTCTGATTGAAAGTTCTTTGTTCGTCTGTGAAAGCATCGAATTTCATGTTCATCGCATCAATACCGGTCTTGATATCTGGGAGCATGCTTACACTCTCCTTAATATCTGGGAGTATGCTTACACCCTCTTTGATGTCAGGCAGCGCTTCCAGCAGTTTAACACCCTTGTCCAGTTTTCTGCCGATGTCGGATATCTCATCAGTCCCGAGTTTCAAGAACTCCGAAGGTATATTCAGATCGATATCGGTGATGATTTCATCCTTCACAAACTGTCCGATGCTGATACCGGGTGGTGCCCGCGTCTGTATCGCATGGAATAATTCATTCACTGACTCAACCGAACCACCGCAAAGCATCCTCACGCTGCCATCAGGATCATTGAATACATAACCCCCGCACATGACAAGAATTTGCAGTGCGCTCGATGAAATTGTGAAATCCAATGTCCTGCACATCGCCGGTCACAGTGACATTGTAGTACCTGCCGTCCATGCATCGTACTTATGGGGCAGAATATAAAAACGTATGCTTCCGAATAATACCGGAAAAAAGAAGAGTGGCGAAGGGAGATGCCTCCCTTCGTTTATTCGCGTGTTCGTTTACTCTCTGCGCCGCATTACCAGATATGCAGCCACAAGCAGTCCAGCGATCGCAAACACCGTTAACACTGCTCCGAACCCGGGGATGCCTGTTGTCTGCATCTCAGTGGTTGTTTTCGTTGGTGTCGCTGTTGGGGCTTTCGTGGGCGCCTTAGTCGGGGCTTCGGTTGGTGCCTTAGTCGACGCTACGGTCGGTTCTGCTGCTGCTGCTGCTGTCGGTGCCGGAGTTGCTGCCGGTGTCGATGCGGTTTCACCCCAGTTTGGTGGGTATGTGCCGCCGCCACTGCTGCTGCCGCCGCCGCCGTTGTCGCGTGCAGCGAATTTAACCTGTTGCGTCAAACTGACATTCAGACCAGTTTCTTCGGTATCATTAAGGCTCAGCGTAACAGTCTCCGCGACGGCATCCGAGATGTCCCGGCTACCGGTGCCGTTAACTATGTTGACGAGCCCTTCGCCTGTCGCGCTGTCACTTGCAACGAGTGTAACATTGTTCTGATATGTATCCACCAGATCGTCATACTGATCGCGTACCTCCACTGTTACTGTGATCGGTGTACCAACCGTACCGTCTGCTGGATCTAGGATCACGAAACGGGTAGGCTCAGGTACTGATCCGGTTGTAAAGTTCCAGACGAAATCCACTTCCAGTGAATTACCTGCCAGATCTTCTGCTCCGGTTCCGATGGTTACGTTGTATGTTGTATCATACATAAGGTCGTCATCTGGAGTGAAGGTCATCACACAGCCATCCCAGCTAACCGATCCTGTAACTGACGGATCAATGGAGAATGCATCTTCGGCTGACGTTTCATTCATCGCCTCGTCAAACGTTACGCTTATCACGGTCGATACTGGAACGCCTGTTCCGGTTGGTGTGTTAGCGGTCACGTTTGGAGGTGTCACTGCTGGAGCTCCAGTAACCGTGAACGTAGCATTGATCACCGAATCCAGGGTTATGTCCGCACTATCACTATCCTTTAAAGTCGTGATAGTTAGACCCAGTTCACAGCTGCCACCGCCTACTGCCTGCAGGGTAACTGTTGTAAGAAGCACGTCACCAGTCACAGGTGTTGCCGTACTTGGATTGGATCCCAACAATACATAGCCTTCGCTGGCATGACTGAAATCATGCAAGCTCGAACCTGAGAAGTCATCAGGTAAGTTCGGATTGTTCTCTGCACTGATTGCCATGACCACTGATGGGTTATAACTCAGCTTTATTCCGAACTGGCTGAGGTTGGTTACACCGTATGCCATGATCTGTGCAGTCGTGTTAGCTCCAACCGAAGCGTTAGCATCTTCGATGGAAACGTAGGTTTCTGATCCATCTGGTTCGACCGTGACCGTTCTGTTATCCGCGTTATCCACACCATTGATGTTGATTATGATAGTGTAGTCACCCGGTGGGGTATCGGTCATTGTTTCCCAGGTCTTGTTAGTCGGATTTTCTGCCGTATTGGTGCCGGATGTCGGATACCTCCAGACCACATCGTCTGTGCTGTTCACGATGCGGAAGTAATAATCCGCTGATTCGGAGAATCCAACCCTAAATGTGACATTATCACCCCGAGTTACCGATGCTGGAGGTTCAACCTGCCACGTGAGCGTTGGTGATCCAGTCGTATCAATCGTGAACGTAGCATTGATCACCGAATCCAGGGTTATGTCCGCACTATCACTATCCTTTAAAGTCGTGATAGTTAGACCCAGTTCACAGCTGCCACCGCCTACTGCCTG
>DAOURL010000038.1 GCA_030625165.1 Methanosarcinales archaeon
CCAGTCCGGAGGTACATAGATCACATCCGGAAGACCGGTCATCAAGTCCCTTGCCTTCAAACCCTCCAGAGTGACCGAGATAGCCGTTGCCTCCCCCTCACCAGCCGCACCATGGTAGATGAAGAAGGCTATGAGCAGAAACCACAGTCCTCCCACAGCCAACGTCAGCAACCCGAAGATTCCCATCATAAATGCCATGCCCTTGCCTATCGCAACCGCCTTTCTGGTTGCGTCGATATAAGGCATGCGTGTGGCAAGCAGGGCACGGAGTATCCGCCCTCCATCCATGGGAAACGCAGGGATGAGATTGAAGATGCCGAGTATTATGTTATAAAATGCGATTATGCCCAGCATTATGAGGGTACCGTTCTCAAATGCGCCCCTGACAGGGTTTACCGGACCGAAGAAGTCGTAGATGGCATAAGCGATGATGCCTATGGTCAGGCTGAAGGCTGGACCTGCCGCCGCGATTCTTGCTTCCTTCCGCGGCTCCTTTGGGATATCCTCCATCTGGGCTACGCCGCCTATGATGAAGAGTGTTATACTCTTTATCTTTATTCCATAGCCCTGTGCCACGATCGAGTGGCTGAGTTCGTGAAATAGTAATGTTGAGAAGAAAAGAACCGCTGTGGTTATGCTGAATAGATATTTGACCGCTGTCGAAGCGTCCATCCCACCGAAACCGATAATTATTCCATATCCTTCGATTTTAAGATCCTGAACCGCAAATGCCCAGATGAAGAATACTAATATCACCAGAAATGTCAGATGCAACTGTATGGGTATCCCGCGGATGCTGCCGATCTGGTATGACCATTTCATCTCGTTCTCTTCTCCGGTTTTATTCCTGTCCGATTGGAGGGCTGCTGATGATACTCTATCTTTTCATGCTCCCGGTCTCGGGAGCATCGCAGCATAACATGGAAAAACTATCCTGTACTGATATAATGGTATCGGTCGTGGGATAATCCGAAATCATTCGTCATATCATCTATCATCTCACTATCGGCGATGCATCCGGATCAAATGGGTTCGTTCTCATCGCAAGAGAGAAGAGATACGGGTAATCATCCTTCAGGTGTTTCATGTAATCCAGCCACTGATAGATCAATGTAATGTATGCTCTTTTTATATCGCCCGCGAGATGGCTATAGTCGGTATCAGGAAGTTGGCTCAGGTCGCCTCTCCTGGATAATTCCTCTGTTAGGTGAAAAACCGCCCAGAGAAGCTCTGTAAATGATTCGTGCTCCATCAAATTTGGGTTTTCCAGCATCCGCAGTAAAAAATCCCTCTTTCCAATCAGGAAACTGCGCAACTGTTCCAGATCCACCTTCTGGATATCGATCTCGCAGTTATGATTCTTAAGACGTCTGCTAAGGTCAAAAAATTCTTCCTCATTCCAATTATCGCTTGCAAGAATTTTTTTTCTAATTTTGTCCAACTCAGGGTCGCCTTCAGAAAAATAAGTCAATAATTCTGCCCCAACTTCACTAAAAAATGCTCCTATGACCATGTTCAACTTTTTTAGCATGGCACGTTTTTCTCTGTAATTGAGCAGCCCTTGCAGTATCAGGGTGACCAGCAGAACATTGATAGGGACAAAAGCGATATGCCCCAACATGTAAACGAAGATGTGGTGGGGATCTCTAAAAATAATATATTCAATTAGATAAAGAAGTGCAGATGACAGTATCAGGAGCGCTCCGAAACGAATCTGCCAGCTGACGCGCTCTGTTTTTTTCAAGTTCCATCACCCTTTTTGGTATCTATTCCATGATAACCGGAAAACCGCTGACCTGCCACGCTTTCATGCTACCGAGAACGTCGCAGCAGACATTCGTGTACCCGGCTCTCATAAGGATGCTTGCGGCAAGACTTGCACGGTGACCGACATTGCAGACGACCGTGATCGGTCGGTCCCGCGGCACTTCGGAAAGCCGGCTTTCAAGCTGTCCTACATAGATGTGCATAGCACCCCCGATATGCCCATCTCTCCACTCATTCTCATCCCGCACATCGAGCACCAGAAGATCCTCCCCGCGATCGATCCGTCTTTTAAGTTCGTGCACTGTCGAGATCCCCATATACTCAACCGCATTTCCGGCATCATACCATGCCTCAATCCCGCCTCTCAGGTATCCTCTGATATTCTCGTAGCCCAGCCGCACAAGGTATCGGACTGCCACATCCAGGTGGTCGTGCAACTCAAGCACGAGCAGAATCGGCTCATTATGGGGCAGGACCCAGCCGGCATACACCGGGAGCCCCTCCAGCCAGATGCTGTAAGAGCCCTTGATATGAGCACCTCCAAAGGAGGGCGGGGTTCTGGCATCGAGAACAATTGCCCCGCCCCTCATCGAATCCTTGAACTCATCAGGCGTCAGGGGCGGTGGGGCTGGCAGTCGTCCCATGCGTGGCGGTCCCTCAAGATTGTATCGCTCCATAACTCTGAAATACGGGGGTCGTTCGTGGTGCTCGGCTGTTTTGTGTCTGATGAACTCCTGCCGGTTCAGCTGTAGCATGGGATTACTGGCTCGCTCTATTCCTATCGTGCTGTAATCTCTCTCGCTGATGCGTCCACCGCAGACCGAGCCAGCACCGTGAGCCGGGCAGAGGATGACTCCGTCGCCAAGGGGAAGGATCTTTTCAAAGATACTGTCATGAAGCGCTCCTGCCAGTCTTTCCGCCTCAGCAGGACCGTAGAAGTCGGTTCTGCCTACGTCCCCGACAAAGAGCGCATCTCCTGTGAATGCCATAACCATAGCAGCATCTTCGCCAGAAGAGAGGTCTGCCAGTGTGTATGACATGCTCTCATCCGTATGCCCGGGCGTGTGCAGCGCGGTGATCTCCAGACTCCCGATCCGGAATGCCTCACCATCATGAAGCGTGTTGCCATAACCCCAGTCAAGATCCGGACCGTGGAAGATCTCGGCTTTCGTGAGGTTGGATAACTCTCTTGATCCGATGATGTAGTCTTCGTTGCGGTGGGTCTCGAAAATGTACCTGATCCTCTGTTCTTCTCGCTCTGCTAACTCGATGTAAATGTCGCAGTCCCTCCGCGGGTCGATCACAGCAGCCTCGCCGTCCGAACCGATGAGGTATGAGTTGTGAGCCAGTCCAGCTGATTTGATTCGTTCAAAGATCATCAGTGATCGCCTCGTTATTCCATCTCTTGGGGCGGGGTTGGGTATATTGTTTTGCTCATTTCATGCAAAGCTCGTGAATTCGGGAATGCGGGTCACGGTCTTGCTATCGTCGGGCAATCCTGCGGCTCGTTTGTAGAAATCATAGACCCATATCGGTGAACGGCTGGATGGTGGCGATATTATTCTTAAGCAGATGGGCATGGTTATAGGGGGGGAATGAGACTTGTTATAAAGTATCCGAGGAGTCGGATTTCAGATAATATTTAAAGTCTGGCTTCGACTTATGTTATGGTAATGTTATGAGAACCGAGAGAGTCCTCTTTGTGGTGGATACGCATACCGGAGGAGAGCCGACCAGAATAGTCCTTGGAGGATTTCCTCCTGTAAATTGCGATAGCATGATCGAGAGATTGGAATATATCAAGGAGAAGATGGATTGGATAAGGACATGTGTCCTGTTTGAGCCCAGGGGCAGTATGGACTCGTTTGGAGCTATAGTCCTGCCCCCGATCGATAAAAGAGCAGAATTTTCGCTCATCTTCATGAACACGCTTGGGTATATGTATATGTGCGGACATGCAACGATCGGGGTTGCGGGGGCGCTTTCGAAACTGGGATATATCCGGATGGAGGAGCCAGAGACAGAGATATCGTATGAGACGGTTGCAGGAATCGTGAATGTCGGGCTACATGTTAAGGATTCTGCAATCGAGAAGATATCGGTTAAAGCCTCCAGAAAAGATACATGTGTGGTTCAAGACCATCAATGCAATCAGCGCATACAGACTTGCGTGATGGTCAGGCTCTGCGAATCGCTTGTGCAGAGTCCGACATAGCCGACAGGATCGTGCGTGACCGAAGAGGGATGCGCATAACTGCGCGGGAAAAACAGACACGATCAGGCACAATCGACCTCTACGGAACCGACCGAAACCACACACCGGTCATCATCGAGATCAGGCGAAGCCGACCACACCATCCGCAGTGCTCCAACTATCTTCTCGACATCAAACACCGACACACATACCATGAGGATTCGCGGGATACCTTGCGCACCAAAACATTCCTGCCATGATAATGACAATACTCGGCGTTCGCATCATGCTGCGGTATCCGCCAATGTCCTGGCGGCTCATTCTGCTACTGATAGGGACGTTCACCGCCCAGAAATTGAACGATAAAGAAAACGGGATCAAACGTCGTCTTTGATTCTGATGTAAGCATCTTCCAGTGCTTAATGCGCGGATTGATAGTGCTACCGCATCGATCAATAACGGTCAATGGAAAAGCATCAGCATATCTATCCAGGATGAGTTGGGCACGCTTTATCAATACTTCTACGCCTGTTTCATACACCCTAAGCCCACGAACCACCTGATCTCTCACATGCCTCAAGTCAATCGCTCCCAACGCAGCGAAATCCTGGAAGCGTTTCTTATCGGTCAATTCAGCCAAATCTGAGGTACGGGTGACTCCCATGTTCAAATACATCACGTGTGGTCCTGTGTATATCTGTCCACGAGGCGATATGACAGGTATCACAGCGGCAATCTCGGCAAAAAGTTGTGGATGATTTTGCAGGTAGTTCCATAGATCATCAGCGAGAGTCTTTGGATCGTACCCGGCTATTTGTTGAAGTGTCGGCTTTCCAAAGCGATCCGTTAGTAATCGGTAGAGAAGATCGGCCAGGACAATCTCTTTTTGAGACCGGGGAGACCCCAGAGCCGGGTAGACCGGAGGGGCTCGAGTGCCCTTCTCAAGCTCCAGTTCAGCCAGCCTTCTCAAGGCTAAATCCCGCTCATTTTGGCATTGTGCTGCGGGTTCTATTACCTTGCCTGACCCCAATGGGATCTGGTTATAGCCTGTGGGTTTCCCGATCAACTCATCCATCAGTATCCTGGCGATGTATACATCTGTGTTAAAACCCATCTGGAAGGCATGGGAGAGGCAAGCGAATTGGAGTGGTGAAAATACTCCTGATTCACCACACTTTATTTTGGCTCCAGAGAGAAATGCCTCTTTTATCCTTCGTTTTTCCCATAGAATCATCTCGTCGGACAGGGATGCCAGGTCGACTTCCACAGGATCATATAATGGAACACTCAAGCCACTGCTACGAACGACCTCTTTAACTTCTTTGGGCAACCTTTCTGGAACCGAGAAGTATTTGGCCTGACCAAAATCAAGGTAGTCATATCCCAACAAGCTGCCCGGCATGAGAAAAATCCAGCGAGAATGGGAGTCAGTGTCCCAATGGATTCTGTCCAGTATCCCCAGGATGCCGTAGGCAGCCAGAATCTTATTCACTAAACTGGCATCCATCTCTTGCGAGCTTTGGTGGCTCCACACCATGTTGGTGCCTTGCCCTCCTAACGCGGTGGTTCCTATGATGGCTACCGTCTCTATGCAAAACTCGTCAGCCGCCTGTTTCAAGGTGGTGAGGGTCCAGGTGAGCACCAGGTTCTGAATATCCTCCAGCTGGGATGCCATAGTGGCTATATTTGCCCCGATGATCAAAGTCTTCGGTCGCTTGATGGCAAGATAGGAGTACAGGGACGACGCTCTTCTAAACCTCTCGTCATCTATAGTAGAAGGTGTCAGGTCCTTCGGAAGGATGTCGAGAGGCTTCGCTTCTATCAACAGACGATGGGCATCGTAGCCGATGGCTAACTTCAGAGGGCCATCCTGTTCCACATTGACACCATCCTCCTTGCTAAGAAAGTCCTTTGTCTTCTGTAACTGGTGGCTCAGCTTGGGTTCGCTGCGCGCTGTGATATAAATTGTCTCGATCTCCGGATGCTGAGCGGCACGGAGTTGAGTATACTGGTGGGCAGGCTCTCTGTGTCCGCGGGCCCACCCAAGCACCAGCTCCCTGAGTATGGCGCCGCCGACGAGACCTGCCCCGATGATAGTCACGCTGTTTCTGCTGCTGGATGTGGACATGTTTAATACTCCTTATGGTCGTTAGCTCGAGTTATTTCGGATAGCACATAATCATCCTTCGGATCAGCCTGGTCTGGTGATGGTGGCATTTGTCTTGGTCAAGTAGAGCTCTCCATAAATATTAGACTTGTTGCTAATCAGCGGTGTGATCGAGGAGGGGATGCGTATGACGGCGCTGGAAAAACATGTCAGTATCTGGTGCTCACCCGGTTCAGAGCGGAATTTTCAGTGAACATGGCATTTCCGATGCTTGTCGCAAGAAATGTTTATATGCGAACAGACATACTTCGAAATCAACTAAATATGACCAACATTCACGTTAAGGGGTATTATAAATGCCAGAAGTAGTCAGTGCTGAAGCAATTTATCCTTCCAGGCTAACACATGAGGCACGGCAAAGGCTCAGCGAAAGTTTATATGAAGTGCATAAACCTATCTTTAGAGGATTGATGAAAAGGAATTTGACCATTACGTGGTTAATTCTTCTGCTGACGTTACAAAAATATTTATATATCGTGATAAAATAAAGAAAGAAATAATAGGATATTTTGCTGTTCATCGTTTTGAAAAATTCATTAATGATAAGCCATTGGTCATATTCCGGGCAGAAGCAGGCTTAGTACTTGAGTACAGACATAAAAATGCCGACATTTCTTTCTGGTTGAAGGAGGCAATAAAATATAAGGCACTCCATCCGGGTAAAGAGATTTACTATTTGGTTTCACCTGTCAATCCAAGTGTGTATGCCAGATTAGCAAAGTATATTTATAAAGTATATCCCAAATACAATAGCGTTATCCCCTCAGAAGTTGAAAAGCTCATGATGTGCCTGGCTGATGAGTTCGGTTTAGAAATGGTTGACGAAAACAATCCTTTAATCAGAAAAGTAGGCTGGATAACGCAGGCTACTGATGAGGAAAAAGCATTCTGGCAAAGCTCTAAAAATTCACACCTGCGGTTTTATATCAATTCAAACCCTGATTTTGATAAAGGCAACGGACTTCTTACACTCGTACCCTTGACTCCCTTAAACTTGTTTATATCTTTCTTCAGCTTTATTATTTTTTATACACTTAAAAAGAAGATCAGATACAACCTCCATCGTCTTCTTGCCACTGCATAGTCTGATAAAAGTTGTGAGTGATAGAAATGAAAATATATAACAAAAGACTTGTTTTTGATGAAAAAATTGAAAAACCAGAAAATCTTTTGGATGCTGTTGAAAATTTTTTGAGGAAAAATTTGCCTGAAAATTCGGATTTCTTGAGATACGCTATTGTTGGAGTAGAAGGAGATCAAAAAACAGTTGAAGTAGCTTTAATAAAAGATTCTAAAAAAACTCATATTGATGAATCAAGAAAAACCTCTGCTGATCCAAGGATGGAAATCGGTGGAAGAAAATTTATTGTGGCTAATATTATTCCTACCGGTGTAAGAGCAGAAATTGGTGGCTGGATTGGAGATGCCACTCCCATAACCAACGTCTTAGCTGAAATATCCGATTGTGTTATTACGCATCCAAATGTTTTGAATGCTGCTTTCCTGAATTATGGAAGAGATAATGTTCTTTATACTGAAGGTTATCATCTGGATCAATTTTTCTGCAAACGAATAGCCTTAAGAGAATTACTAACTTCCAAAAATCACAATAAAATAGGCGTTATTTTAGACAGAGGAGCAGTAGAAGTGGATAAAGAAAACATTAACGTTGCCATCAACACGATTGAGTCGCTAAGGGCAGTAGCTGGAATCGAAGTAACAGATTATATAATTACCGACGAACATGTTGGCGGTAAAGCTGTTAGAATGAAATCTGGGGCATTTTGTGGAGAAGTAAAGAATCCCGAAGCTTTTTTGAAACCGGCTGCTCAGCTTATAAAAGGAGGTGCTCAAGCCATAGCTATCGCAACATATATTTCAATATCAATGGATGATTTGGACGCCTATTTCCGAGGAGAAATCCCAAATCCGTATGGCGGAACAGAAGCTTTGATCTCCCATACAATCTCACGAGCATTTAAGATACCTGCGGCTCATGGCCCAATTCTCTCAAAAGAAGAAAAGGAGAGAATGACCGCCAAGGGTTTGGTTGATCCAAGAGCTGCTTCGGAAGTGGTCAGTCCAGGATATCTGGGTTCGGTCTTACGAGGATTACATCATTCTCCTCGACCTGTAGATCCTTCTTTTTTAGCACCGAACGATATAACTCTCAATGATGTAAATGCAATAGTCGTGCCTTACACCTGTTGCGGAGGAATTCCAGTTTTAGCTGCTCAAAAAAACAAAATTTTAGTAATTGCTGTCAGGGAAAATAAAACTGTTCTCGATGTTACTCCTGAAAAGCTTGGTTTAAATAACGTAGTTGTGGTCGAAAATTACCTTGAAGCTTTCGGTATAATCTCTACGATAAAAGCCAGTATAGCCCTGGATTCGGTAAGACGTCCTATTTTTAGAATGAAAGAAAAACAAAAAAACAATTGATTATAATGGTTCAGAGAAAACAATTTCTGGTTAAAGAAGTGGTAATAGAAATCCCTGGTTGGGACTTCAGATATGAGCGTGACTGTTATGGGTCATAGCTCTATTTATAGAAATTGGAAGGTAACCAGCCAATGAAGATCAGTCTTACCCAAGTACCATATCATTTAGGATTGAAAACCGCAGTCCTATCTCTGAAGTCCCGTACTCTCATCCTCTGTGTCCCCCTCTGTGCCTCCGCGTCTGCCTTCGACGCTGCTTCGCAGACTGTGGTTTTGTTGGAGAGTTATTGGGTAAATTATATGCTGTGAGCCCCATTCGTATACACCGAAAACGTTATCCAAAGTGCTGCTCACTACTACCTCACGAGGTGACGAATGACTGTTATTTGTAGGGTCTGCGGCGCTCGTCGCTGCATGAATGCAAGAAGAGGGGGGAAAAGATGTACGGCTGGAGAGGAACCATCCTGAGAGTAGACCTAACGAGAGAAAAGGTCACAAAGCACCCGCTGGACGAGTCGATCGCAAGAAATTTCATAGGTGGCAGAGGGTTAAACTCGAAGACGCTCTTCGATGAGGTGAAGCCGGGAATCGACCCCCTATGTCCAGAAAACGTCCTTTGCCTTGCTCCTGGTCCTCTCACAGGCACACCTCTGTGCATGACAAGCAGGATCGAGGTCAGCACCCTTTCACCCTGCAGCGGCATCCTGGGTGATGGAAACGCCGGGGGCTCCTTCGCTGCGTTCCTGAAGCTGGCAGGTTATGACCAGATTGTGATAACCGGAAGGGCGAGCAGCCCGAAGTACCTCTGGATAGACGACGGAAACGTCGAACTGAGGGATGCCTCGGAGATGTGGGGCAAAACGACCTGGGAAACCACAGACATCCTTCACAAGATGCATGGAGAACAAATCGGCGTGGCATGTATCGGTCAGGCTGGAGAAAACCTGGTCCGATTCGCGTCCACCATTGTTGACAAATATGCTTCTGCTGCCACCGGAAGTGGAGCTGTGTGGGGCTCGAAGAATTTGAAGGCGATCGCAGTCAGAGGCACTGGCAGGGTGGAGCTTGCCAGACCAGAAGAGTTCGAGCAACTGGCACAGGATGACAGAGAGTTCTTTTTGAAAGACCACCTCCAACATGAGGTCATTGCCGTGTACGGCACACACATCGGCATGATGCACTGGCGGCCGGGCTACCGGTACTTCCAGAAAAAGCTCTCTGCCGATGAAATTCCCGCGGCTTTGGCGCCCGAGGGCTGGAAGAAATACGAGATAGGGCGGGCGGGTTGCTATGACTGCCCTGTCCGGTGCAAGGATGTCTACAGGATCCCGGCAGGCAGGCGTGCAGGAGAAGAGGGCTCTGCCCTTGAGTTCGAGTGCATTGCCAGCCTGGGCACCAACTGCGGCATCCTGAATCCCATTGCAATAATGGAGATGGGAAACCTCGCCGATGCTTATGGGATGGACGTGATAGGACTCGGTAATGCGATCGCCTTCGCAAAGGACCTCTACAGCCGGGGTATCATCACCAAGGAGGACACAGGTGGGCTGTCGCTGGACTGGGAAGACGCAGATTCCCAGATCGAACTGATCCATCGAATCGCGCTTAGAGAGGGGTTCGGCAATCTGGTAGCCGAGGGGATGTATAGCTTTGCAAAGATCATCGGCAGAGGGGCGATGGATTACTGCTATCATGTCAAGGGGATCAGCCGTGGCACCCACCCTCCAGGACTTTTTGCCCTTGCCCATGCGACCTCGACCAGGGGCGCCGATCACCTCAGGGGGAGGAGCTGGGCATACGGGGAGAACGACCCTGAGTTTTTCCAGATACTCATAGAGACCGGTATGTTTCCCCAGATATCGCAAGATCCGGTGGAGGGCATCACCATCTCTGAAAGAGCCACGACGCTTACGGATTCGATAGGGCGCTGCAAAGGAGCCGTCAACAGCTGGGTCTGTGCCGTGCCGCTCGTGTGGAAGTACCCGCTGTGGGATGGACTGGCAAAACTGCTGACAGCAGCAACCGGCATTGAGTTCGACGCCTACAGGCTGGAGGAAGCCGCAGACAGGATCTATATCCTAGAAAGGGCATTCAATATCAGGCAGGGGATAACGAGGAAGCATGACCGGCTGCCGCAGAAGCCGGTGGCGAAAGGAACCCGGCAAGAGAAAGAGGAGCTTGAGACGCATGCAGAGATGCTTACCGACTACTACAGGGTGCACGGCTACGACCCTGAGACAGGAGTCCCGACTCGGAAGCGGCTTGAGCGCCTGGGATTGAGATACGTGGCTGAAGAGCTCGGGGCACACAATCCCTATCCGGACTGGGATGGGCCACCTCTCTGGCATCCCCATGAATATCCGCATGGAAGGAAGCGTGCCTTTGTAAACGAACCCGAGGTGTGAGATGCAAAATACATACCATCTGGCTATCAATCAGAATCTTGTAAGCGATACTCAATGGTTGATCACATGTGGAGACCCGGGCAGAACCGATAAGATCGCCTCTCATCTGGATAGTCCTGAGATGATCGGTAACAATCGCGAATACAGAACCTGGATAGGAACGTTTCCGAATACTAAGGTAGCAGTAATCTCACATGGAATAGGTGGACCAGGGCTTTCAATAATGCTGGACGAGGCATTCAAGAGTATGCCTGTGTTAAAAGGGGTGATTCGTGTTGGCACATGCGGCGGTTTGAGCAAGGAAGCATCTGCAGGGAAAGTCGCTATTTCAGAGGGTGCGGTGAGACTGGACGGGGCATCTTCTCAGATTATTCCTGACCCGGAATATCCAGCCGTCCCTGATATCAGGATGACTTATGAACTGATTCAAACGGCGGAAAGACTTGAGATTCCTTATGTGAGTGGGATTACCGTTTCTACGGCAACATTTTATACAGGTCAGGGCAGAAAGGATGGATTTCGTGGATACCAGCCCGGTGAGATCAGATACAGGGATGCTGTGGATTATTGGAGCAGGTTGGGTGCGGTAAACATGGAGATGGAATGCTCACTGCTTTTTATAATGGGGAGACTGTTTGATATCCCCACAGCCTGTGTGACCGGCATCATTGGTGAACGATTGGATAATGACGATATGGTTCCTGAGCAGATGGGTATTGCTATAGAGAGGGCGATAAGACTTGTTATGGAATATCTGAGGAGTACGGCGACGTTATGAGAACCGAGAGAGTCCTCTTTGTGGTGGATACGCATACCGGAGGAGAGCCGACCAGAATAGTCCTTGGAGGATTTCCTCCTGTAAATTGCGATAGCATGATCGAGAGATTGGAGTATATCAAGGAGAACCTGGATTGGATAAGGACATGCGTCCTCTTTGAACCCAGAGGCAGTATGGACTCGTTTGGAACTATAGTTCTGCCCCGATCGATAAAAGAGCGGAATTTTCGCTCATCTTCATGAACACGCTTGGGTATATGTATATGTGCGGACATGCAACGATCGGGGTTGCGGGGGCGCTTTCGAAACTGGGATATATCCGGATGGAGGAGCCAGAGACCGAGATATCGTATGAGACGGTTGCAGGAATCGTGAATGTCAGGCTACATGTTAAGGATTCTGTGATAGAGAAGATATCGGTTGTAGAACCTCCATCCTTCTTCGTTAAGAATATGAGTATTGAGCTTGGAGGGGTGGGGGAGGTGTCGGTTGACAAAAGCATTCGGAGGTAACTTCTTTGCAATAGTCGATGCTGAGAGCCTGGGCATCAGAGTGGAGATGAAGAACCTCAGAAAATTGATAGAACTTGGACTTAAGATAAGGGACGAGGTTAACGGGCTTGAGGAGATAATCCATCCGGAAAATCCATACATCAAGGGAGTTGATCTGACGATGATATATGAGAAAACCGAACCTGAGAAGCTGCATTATCGGGAAGTGACGATATTTGGGGATGGAGAGTTCGATAGGTCTCCATGCGGAACCGGGACTGCTGCGAGGATGGCTTGTCTATATGCCAATGGGACCATGGACATCGGGGATCTGCTGCTTCACGAGAGCGTGATAGGGACGGTGTTTGAAGGGAGGATCATGGGTCCTGCAAGGGTAGGGGTTACAGGGCAGTGATTCCGGAGATATATGGAAATGCTTATGTGACCGCGATATCTCAGGTAATTCTGGAGCCAGAAGATCCATTGAAATATGGGTTTTCGACGAGGGTTGTGTGAGGGCGGGGTCAGAGCCTTTTTTGCGACCCGGTGGGTGCATTTGAAACTGTGCATGTGGCGGCACACGGCGCCGCGGAATTGCGGTTGGGTGTGTGCAGCGAAAGGAAGTGAACAGGAAAGAAAAGTTCTCTATGCGATTGCTTCACTCGATAAACCATCGAGCAGAAAGGAGATCACTAATTTCATCGAAATGTGTAATTTAGGTCTTTCCGGTGGTGTTGTGGGTGTTCTTTTTGGCAGACTTCTGGAGAAAAGGTTACTTGCGAAGCCAGATAAATATCAATATGGATTGACAGATAAATTATTTAGGGAATATATTTTGAGATATAGGGGTTATGATGGCAGTGGCGCAGTGCCGGGTTGAAATGCAGGAGGAGGGTGGTCTTTTGGGGTGATGTGATTCTTGAGTATTGGCTCTGATAGCTGCGGATTTCTTGATCGGGGGTCTGTGGCTTAAGGATAGCGATATCCGTTTGGAAGAAGAAACCTTTATATCACTAAAGAACAATTATATTAGTCATGAGTGGTCATAGCCTTATTCACCCCTTAATAACCAAAGATGACAAAGATTTTTCTAAAGAAATAAGATTGCGGAAAAAGGATTGTATTGAGATAAAAGTTTCAACGGACGAAGAAGAAAAATATCTAAATAAAGGTTATGGGGTAAAAAGTAGGTTTAAAAATGGTAACTCTGACCTTCATAAAAAGAAAAGCATTGGAGATCGGTTTGAGGATGAAGTCTGGCTATTATTCAAGGATATGGGGTTTACCGAACTGAATAAAGACAAATTAAAAATTGACATTACGTCTCATGGTGCTGAAAGAAAGAAAAGAAAACAGATTGATGTGTTTGCGAAGGCTGGAAAAGACGTTTTCGTGATCGAGTGTAAAGCAAAAGAGATGCTTGGACCGAAGACTTTAGCAAAAGATATTGCTGAGATAAAAGACCTTAAAAATAGAATAACAAGAGCGATTCGTGAACATTACGGACAAAAAGACATACGGATAACTTTTTTGATTTGCACAAAAAATATAACGGTAAGTGAGAATGATGAAGCGGATGCAAAAGGAGCAGATATAATCATCTGGAAAGATGATGAGATAAGATATTTTACAAATTTAAGTAAGATTATTGGTTTTTCTGCCAAATATCAGCTTTTTGCGAAGTTGCATAGTGGTGATGAGATTCCCGAATTTATTCAATCGGTACCCGCAATAAAAGGTAAAGTGGATGGGAAATCGTATTATAACTTTATGATAGAGCCAGAAAAACTGTTAAAGATCGCCTATGTCCACCACAGAAGTCCAATTAAGAAAGACGAAAGTATGGATGAAAATGCATATCAGAGAATGCTGAATAAAGGCAAATTAAAACAGATTGATGAATTCATTATGAAAGATGGATTCTTTGCCAATAATATTATTGTCAATTTTACAAAAGATGTGGAATTTGAGTCCATCCCTCGAAGTGGAAACGAAAAGATGTCCCTGGGATATTTAAAATTACCACACTATTATGCCAGTGCATGGATAATCGATGGACAACACCGCCTATATGGCTTTTCGAATAATGAAAAGAGATTTTCCGATACAGTTTCAGTTTTAGCTTTTGAAAGGCTAAAAGAGAGTGAACAGGGGCGACTATTCATTGATATAAATAAAAACCAGAAATCGGTTGAAAGCAACTTGCTGTGGGATCTTTATGGCGATATCTTTGAAGATTCTTCAGATACTAAAGAAATAAGATTATGGGCGATCTCAACGATCGCCAAAAATCTCAATCACCGGAAAAATGCATTTCAAGGTAAAATTTTCATACCCAGCATCAATGAAAAGAGTGATATCCCAATCACGATGAGTACGATCTGCGAGGGATTGAAAAGAAACAACATCATAGGAAAGGATTGTCTCTTTATGGATGACGATTCTACAACAGTAAACTTTGCAACGAAAAGAATCGAGGCATTTTTTGATATAGTATCTGAATCATTCCCAGATGATTGGAATAAGGGCGAAAATGGATTTTTGTGTAGTAATAGCGGATTTTTCGTGTTTATTTTGATTTTAAAGGAGGTAATCGCCTATTTAAATTACAAAGATCCAAAAATCACGAGACAAAAAGGCATAAAAAATTTTGAGACTGAATGTAGAGAATTGATCAAACCTGCCATCGATTATCTTAAGGATCTCACGGATGACGATCGAGACAAATTGAGAAGAGGGACTACTATCGTTCAACACAAAGAGACGGCAAAGCTATTGATGAAAGAAATCAACAAGAAATATCCTGATTTTGCCATATCAAAGCTGAAGATAGAAGAATCAGAGATAGAACATGAAACAAGCCTCATTGAAGGGACTGAATTAGCTCTCAGGGATTTGATCAAATCAAAACTGAAAGAGAAGTATGGGGCTAAGTGGTGGAAACAGGGCGTTCCCAGCGGCGTTAAGGATGACATTGACAGACATATCCAAAAAGCGATAAAGAATGCTCCGTGGGAAAAGAAGGAGTTAGAATCTAATTTAGAGATTAGATTGGACTTTTCTAATATTGGTCATATATGGGAGATTATTAAATATGGGGATAATTGGAGTGCCTTTGAATCAACGTTTGTCGATAAAGAGCAAGTTAAAACCCATTTGAATGGATTTGGTAACTATAGAAATCCAGTGCAACATTTCAGAGACCATACCGATGAAGTCACCAAAAGAATTGGCTATGATTCTGTTTTATGGCTTAGAAAGTGTTTAGAGATGGATTAAAACTTGTTGATTGAGTATGAAATAAATTATAAGTATTCTATATACGGAAAGCACAGCAAACTGCTCATGAATGTGTCGTAATTTATTCTGATATGGCGTGGTTGGGCGGATCAGGAATACTGTTAAAATGAGAACCTGTACATCTGACTCACATCCTCCCGCCACCCACCCCATTCGGAGGCAGAAGAGTTTACAGATGCCCACGTGCACGGCGAGGTAAAAAAGACAACATGCCACAATCGTGGTCGGGTGTTGCAGTTTCGATACTCTGGGCGGGCGCGCTCAACACCGGGCTGTGAGGCATTGTCATTAAACCTGATGGCAGCGCGCCTGTGCACAAGCGTTCATGGGCGCCCGGGCATGTGAACTGGCAGCTTGCACTTCACTTATGCACCGCCCCTCATCGCTCCCGCCCCACTGACCACCAGTGCACCCACCAATATCAGCCCGCCGCCTACCAGCACGCTTGATGTGATCGGCTGGCTCAGGATGATGAAAGCAAGGACCACAGCGCTCGCGGGCTCCAGGAGTGCGATGATGCTCGCATTCTGGGCTCTGACATACGCAAGACCACTGAAGTAAAGCGTTAGACCCGCAGCTGTTGGAAGAAGACCCAGAAGTATGAGCAGATGCAGGTTGTCCAGCAGTACTCCGAAGGATATGGCGGCAGAATAGGGCAGGAAGATGACCAGTGTTATGATTATCGCCCACGCTGCCTGTGCTGTTCCTGTATAACAGCCCTTCAGATATCTGGAGGTGAGGATCATGCAGGCATAGAGCAGACCCGAGATCAGTCCGCACAAAAGCCCGATTGCATACATGCTGTCCATATCCTGAAAGACTGCACCGGGCTGGATTATGAGGATAACTCCCGAGAGTGAGAGTACGAGCGCGGATAGGCTGCGCCGGGTGACAGGCTCCTTTAATAGGAGGGGAGCGAGGAGGGTGACATAGATGGGGGCGGGATAGATGTGTGATGTAGATATGTTTAAATTCTCAGAATTTGAATATAACCTCAACCAGAAGAATCGGAAGAACTGATGTGATAGGTAAGTGTTATATCTATGACGAAACACTGGTTTTATTGGTAGGTGTTATGCATGGAAACCGTAACGATCCCCAAGGATGTCTGGAGTCCCATCTCAAGTCTGGTGCACCGCGGTTTATTCGAG
>DAOURL010000201.1 GCA_030625165.1 Methanosarcinales archaeon
CAGGGTCCCCCCGCCTATCGAGCACCTCCGCGCCAGCGCAGACCCCCGGAGCGCCCCCGCCCGACCCGGCCCGGGCGCCGCCCGCCCCGCCCGCTGGCGCCCCGGCGCCCCCGGGCGCCCCTTCCTAAAGGTGAGTAGTTACCATTTTTTTTTATCGAGGGGTCATGCTGGGCGGCTGATTGTATCTCCCAAAAGACTTTCGACATATCAACAACAGAGTAACCGGCATGATCATCGGAATCGGATCAAGGCGCGGCGTTACCCGCGAGGAAGTATCTGCTGCCATCGAGTCTGCGCTCCGTGATGCAGAGATCGAAATCGACGATGTGCGGATCTTTGCGTCCTCGCGGCTCAAAGAGAACGAGGCAGGCATCAAGGAGGCGGTAAGGTCGCTCGGGCGCGAGATCGTATTCCTTGACGATGAGACGATCAACGCTTATGAGCCACCCTCTCCGTCAGAGGCGAAGAGGTTCGATCTCGTTGGCGTGGCAGAGCCGTCTGCACTTGCGCTCTCCGAAGAAAAAGAGCTGGTGCTGGAGAAAAGAAGGTACGGCAGGGTCACAATCGCGATTGCACGATGAATCGTCCGCGATATAGGGCTATCGCGCTACCCGGGGTTGGCAGCTATCTCGCTACGGCAGGGTTTATGTAAGGCAAGTTCTGATACTTGATTAATGACTAACAATCCCGTGGGTGTTAAGAAGAAAAGAAGCATTGAAAACGGTGATCAAAAATGATAGGGACTAAAAAAGTTCAGCTCCCCGTTCTTGTAGAGAAGGACGAGGATGGTTTTTTTGTGGTAGAATGCCCCATTCTCAGAGGGTGTTATACGCAGGGAAAAACACTGGACGAAGCGTTAAAAAACATACACGAAGTGATTGAACTGTGTCTTGAGGAGCAGAAGGAAGAAATTGTGGAACATCTTGATGCAATTCAGGAGTTCAGTTACCACGTTGTGTCAGCAGAGATATGAGCAAACTGCCTATTATTTCTGGAGAAAAGGCAGTTAAATGCTTTGAAAAGCTTGGTTATGCGATAGTAAGGCAAAAAGGAAGTCATATTCGTATGTGGCACGAGTCTGACAGAAGTAAGAAGCCACTAACGATTCCTAAATACGAGGTGCTTGGTAAAGGACTATTAAGGAAGCTGGTAAGAGATGCTGAAATAACTGTTGAGGAGTTTAGCGAGTTGTTATGATGCCAATCAAACGCCCGCGGATGGCATTCAAGTTTCGAATATCTGAAAACACATAAGTCAGAACCAAAGCACCGGGGCAGGTTGGCAGCCCATAGTTGCGGATATGTTTTTATGCCACCAATCCAAATTTGCATATACAGGGGCACGATTGCAGTTTGAGAGACTTAACCATGACGACCATAGGAATCGCTGACACGACATTTGCACGTGTGGATATGGCAGAACCTGCGATATCGGAACTGAAGAGGAACGCATCCGTAAGGATCGAGCGCTACACTGTTCCCGGGATCAAGGACCTTCCTGTTGCGTGCAAGAGACTTATAGAGGCGCGCTCGTGCGATATCGTGATGGCGTTTGGGATGCCCGGGAGCGACCCGAAGGACAAGATCTGTGCGCACGAGGCATCGCAGGGGATCATCATGGCGCAGTTGATGACGAACACGCACATAATAGAGGTCTTCGTGCACGAGGACGAAGCTGCGAGCGATCGTGAACTTGCAGCGCTCTCAGAAGCCCGCGCCATGGAACATGCGTTAAACGTGATCAAACTAATCTTCAAGCCCGAAGCACTCGAAAGAGAAGCAGGAACCGGGCAGCGGCAGGGGTATGGGGATGCCGGACCTGCAAGACCGTAGCCATGTCCATGCGTGCTTTGGTTAAGCACCCAATGGAGATTCGCCTGTGTGCATATCCCCTAACATCGTTATCTAACCGTCATCGGGATGAAGACCGCAGCTTCATAACCGCTGCCGAAGTAGGGCTTGGGGCGCGTTTCGTGCCGGTCGTCGGGATGATGAAACGCGGCGAGTTCACTCTGTTGGAGAGAGGGCACTTGAACAACCGGGAGTCATGGTGACCGATGATGTCGTCGCCGAATGTGATGATTGTCCTCTGGCAGATGCCTGCCCCACTCTGGTATGCATGACCCCCATCTGGAATCCGGCGGTCGGGTCTATGGCATCCTATCAGTCTCCATTCCTGCCAAGGTGGCTTCTGATGCTGATGAGCAGTCGCTGTTGAGTGAGGTGGCTGACGACATCGCTTTCGGTCTCCACCGTATTGAGCTGGAGGAGATGCGCAGGCAGGCGGAGGACGCGCTTGCGGAGAGAGAGGGAAGATATCGCAGCGTATTTGAGAATACAGGTGCAGCCACAGTTATCATTGAAGCGGATGCGACAATTTCTATGACCAACGCAGAATTTGATAAACTCTGTGGATATTCCAAGGAAGAAGTGGAAGGTATGAAGAGCTGGACAGAATTTGTGGTCGAGGAAGATCCGGAAAGAATGAAAAAATATTATGCCCAGAGAAGAAAAAAGGTAACTACTCAGGTATGTTGATTGGTCGCCCGATTGCGATCATGTACTTTCTGGTAAGAAAAATAACCGCGGAGGGCGCAGAGGAACGCAGAGTGGTTAACCGCTTATCCCCCTCCGCGTCCCTCCGCGTACTCTGCGGTT
>DAOURL010000155.1 GCA_030625165.1 Methanosarcinales archaeon
CTCTGGGGTATGACGAATACGCCAGATACGTTTGCCTGCGGCGTAGACCTCGTAGGTATATCGAACCTGACATCATTCATCGAATTAATGCCGCCGTACATTAAGCAGGATTCCATGGAGCTCATTGCAACACGCATTGGCGACCCCAGAACAGAAGAGGGTAGAGCGTTTCTTGCAGAGCGTTCGCCGCTTTCCTACGCAGACCAGATCAAAAAGCCACTCCTGATCAGTCAGGGCGCAAATGACCCGCGTGTCCGGAAGGAAGAATCCGACCAGATCGTCCATGCGATGCAGGATGCAAACATCCCGGTGACATATCTGCTGTACACGGACGAGGGGCACGGCTTTGCCAGACCTGAGAATAGACTGTTGTTTTTCGCAGTAGCCGAAGCGTTCCTCGCCGAGCATCTGGGCGGGCGGTACGAGCCCATCGGTGATGATTTCGAGGGTTCGAGCGTCACTGTTCCAGTCGGTGCTGAAGAGGTGCCGGGTCTCGCAGAGGCTCTTTCGGAGTAATTATCGACGAGATTGCTGCCAGGCTAACCCGGGTGCTTCTGCGTCCGGGCTTATCTGGCGGCTTTTTTCGGGACAGACAAAATCGGTATGTCGCATGAGAAGCCCCATGCTATACCGACCCGGAGTGTCAATTGTAGGTCTTCTCCTGGCAGATCGACACCCTCAATGAAACAGTGATTTGCACAATCAGGAGGTTATGTGTGGGTCTGATCTCAATCGCACACAATGAATTGTCTGGCTTTTGTGTCGGGACGTTTTGCCAGCCTGATGATCGGGGCTGCAAGGAACCACAGACTCATCACTGACCAGAGGCGATGAGACAAAAGAATAATAATGAAAAATAAAATCAAAATATTGGTAATTGGCGTGATGATGGCAGCAATCGCTTTCGGCGCGATAATCGTAGGAATTATTTTATTTTGAAAAAATCTATCTAAAATTTCTGATCTAAAATTTCTTTTACTCTGCCTATTTCACCACTTTCAAGACGAACTTTAATTCCATGCGGATGTGTCTGAGAATTCGTTAGTATGCGTTGAACAACTCCTGTTGTAAGTTTACCTGTTTTTTGGTCCTTTTTTAATACGATTGCAACATATAATCCCGAACTAATATTATCCCGAATAGTTCCATCCATATACATTTCTCCTACCAATATTTTTCTCGTGATGATAGATAACGTTTGCGGATTTTAACTTTTTTTATGTAGTCAAAGATCGCTCGTTCTGAAGAGTTCTGCGTAAGTGCATCCTAACAAATAAAGGATGAAAAAATGAATACGCACTCCCAGAAAATATCTATATCGTTATTTACATTTTGTTGTTAGGTGCTGCATTCTATCACAACACCTTTCGATTAATAGAAAAGTTTAAGTACGGTCACCCACAACTATACAATCAGACAAGTCGATCAATCGACCAGTCTGAATAAAGGAGGTAAACAACATGAACAACCACAGCCACCACGACCACGCCGAACCGCGGCTGGACGAACCCCCCGCCGTGGACATCATAAACGCCAGAAAGAGCTACTACATCGGCAAGATGGAAGTTCCGATACTCCATGGCATCGATCTCGCCATCCAGCGCGGCGAGTTCCTTGCGATCATGGGACCATCGGGATCAGGCAAGAGCACGCTCATGAACCTGATCGGATGCCTCGACCTCCCAACCGGCGGAGAGATCCACGTATCAGGAAAAGACGTGAGCAAACTCTCCGAAGCCGAACTTGCGCACCTCAGGGGGCAAGAGATCGGATTCGTGTTCCAGACCTTCAATCTTGTATCCAGAATGAGCGTGCTTAAGAATGTCGAACTCCCGACGCTTGCAAACCAGAAACCCGGCATCGATCCGGGAAAGCGCGCAAAAGAACTGATTGAATTGGTTGGACTGTCTGATCGGATGCACCACAAGCCGACAGAACTATCAGGCGGGCAGCGCCAGCGTGTTGCGATCGCAAGAGCGCTCGTAAACGACCCATCGATTATTCTCGCGGACGAGCCCACTGGAAATCTCGACACAAAGACTGGAGATGAGATCATGAAGATCTTTGAAGACCTGAACAGGGATGGGCGCACCATCATCATGATCACGCACGATCCTGAGATAGCTGCGCACGCTGATCGGATTGTGCGCGTGAAGGATGGAGTGCTTGTGGATGGGAATACGTGAGATGAAATTCATGAATACGAAAGCAAAATCAAAGATTAGCGAATCACTGGTGATACTGGGAACGGTTCTGTTTGTCGGCGGGGCAATGTGTTACCTGAGAGGCGAGTTGTCCGCAGAACAAATCTTGGGAATCGGCGCTCTGGCGCTCATCTTCGTGGGTGTCGGTGCGGGCATGAAAAAGGCGAAACGATGAGCAGGAGGAATGAAAAAAGATGGAACATAAAACCAAAATATTGGTAATCGGCGTAATGATCGCAGTAATCACAATCGGCGTGATAATCATAGGAACTGTTTTTTTAGGATACTCACTCTACAACTTTGCTGAACCAAAAGTGAACGGCATGGATATTTCTTATGATGTTGTTTATATACAGGGGGCAGCAGAGAACCTCACTGGAATGGAGAGCGTGAAATTATATGGGACGGTCAGTAACACCGGTGATGAAGAATTGAAGAACATAACCGTTACTGTAATATTCACAGACACCGCACACGACAAAGTAGTTAGAAAAACGGTGGTAGAAGGTGTAGATCTGCTTTTAGATGGTGCAGCATCGGTAGAATTTGATGCCGAGTATTTAAGAGAGATGACCGTACCAAAAACATTAGTAGATGGAACAATTCAGGTTAACTGGACAGCAGGCGGAGAATTAAAAACCTTCACCACCCGATAGTGTGTGGTTGTGAAACGAGGTGTAAAAAATGAATACGAGAGCAAAGATTGGCGAAGTGTTGTTGATACTGGGACTTGGTCTATTTGTCGGCGGTGCGGTGGGTTATGTAACCGGACAGCTGCCGGCAGAACAAATCTCTGGAATCGGTGCTCTGGCTCTCATGTTCGTGGTTGTCGGTGCGGACATGAAAAAGCCGAAACAGTGAGCAGGAGGAATGATAAATGACAAGAGATATGGATGTTTTGCAAAACGGACCTGAAGAAAGAAAACTGTCAGGTTTGGAAAATAAGAGCTGGTGGAAAATAATCCTTTATTGCATGAGCTTTTTCCTGATCTTTTTTATTTCAGCAATTGTAGTCGATCTGCTTACAAGCTGGATGACAAATTATTCTGTGAGATTTGCGGTCAGGGAGATCTTCTTAAGATTGCCTATCACCTTTGTTCTGTTCTGGTTGTTTGGACATTATGTCGTTAAGAAGCCGTTATCCTTCTTTATGATCAGAAAACCTACGAAAGAGATACTGAAATGGATTGGCATTGGGTTCGTTTTGCCTTTATCTGTGATTTTAATTTATTTGATATTTGGTAAGATTGAACTTCTTGGTCATGCAGACCCATTATCCCCCTCTAAAATTATATATTTCGTTGTTGCAACAATTTCAATGGCTCTGCTGGGCGGAATAATTGAAGAAGTTCTCTTCAGAGGATATATGTTCAGGATTCTTGAAGAAAAATGGAACACGACAATCGCAATTCTTGGTCCTGCAATGCTATTTGGTTCGATTCATCTATTGATGATAGACAGCATTGATTTAGTGAACGTGATTCTTGTAGTAATTCCCATATCCTTAGTCGGTGTCATGTTTGGTTTAATTGTATACATTACAAGAAATGTCTGGAATGCGGTGGTTGTACATGGTATCTGGAATCTCTTTATGGTAGGAAGAATCATCCGGACATCTGCTTTTGAAGAACATCAGTTTAATGCGATTTATCAGCTTCAAATAACAAGCGATCACATATTGTTGACAGGAGGAAGTTTTGGGGTTGAGTCAGCAGTACCTGCCATTGCAGTTTATCTTACTGCAATTCTTGTGCTGCTACTGTACACGGCAAGGAAATGTTCAAGAGATACTTAAAAGGGGGGATATAAGATGAAAAACAAATTTTTGTTCAATGATAGCATAATCGTCAGGTTTGTCAGCCTTTTCGTGATCGGTGCGATTCTCTTCACAACTGTATGGTATCTGAGTTACCACTTCTTACCCGACGGTATTTTGCAAGGTAAAACCGGCTCAGCCATTATGGTGGGTTCGGATGCAGCACCAACTATGCTTGAAGAGTGGGGTACGATTGTGATGTGGAATCTTGGGGGTTTATTGTTAATCGTCCTGATTAACTTTATCCGGTATCTGGACCGTTTTCCACTTGGCTATATACCGCCCCTTGGCCAGATTGCCTTATATGCAATCTTCCTGGGAACGAATTCGTTTTCCATTCCTATGGCAGAGCGGATGGCACCAACATTAGCAGTATTCAGTCGTGGCGGACCCTATGAGATGATGGCATTCATACTTATAGCAGTCGCAACTTACAACCAGTCCCGCTTTGCACTCACACAAGATATGCACAGCTTGAAAGACATCCCCCGCATCAGTCCGGTTCCACGTCTATCGTTAGAACAATGGGTAGGAATTGGGCTTGCAATTGCATTGATCCTTCTGGCGGGATGGCACGAAGCAGCTATGATTATGGCTTTATAG
>DAOURL010000184.1 GCA_030625165.1 Methanosarcinales archaeon
AAACAGGGACAGATTCCGCCGCACACTGGTGCTTCTCGTACCTTCTCCGAGCACATATCCGACAGCGCCGTTTAACAGAATCCTCGTCCCGACTCCGATGGTTCCTGCGTCCTTTTCGAGTGGATTAATCTCCCCGCAGCCACCAAACATCGCTTCGTTACAGTTTCCCTTGAAATCCGCAACAGAGAAGATCGTGGAAAGCGCCTCTCCCGGATTTACGAATGCGTTGTAATTCCGGTATGCGCTGCGGGTCGTTAACATGCGTGCGAACGGGATGTCGTCGATATCGATGGTTGTGGTGATCTCCACATCAGTCTCATTCTCAGTCCCGGTCCCGGAGGCTTTCACCGCCACCTCGATCTCTGCGCCCCTGATCAGGTCACGAAAGAGGTGTCCGCCGCCGTATCGAGCGTCTCTCTCTGCGGTTCCGTGAACGACCAAGTCGATGATACCGAGATGCTCATTCGGACAGGGACCCGCGTTTGCAGGGACGCCGTTTAGGAAAACCTGCTCTGCACGGGAAAAGACCCCGGGATCGGCAACAGGAAATGACAATATGGCGAGAGTCCCGCTCATGATGCCTCTCGTTGCTGTTGTGACGACATCGACATCTTCGACGCTTATGGACTTTCCAGACCGGACCGCGTCACAGAGTTCTTTTGCGGTCAGGACGGTTACGTCACCATCTTTGATCTTCTGGTTGATCTCTGCGATTGTTTTCATGAATCATTCCCTCATAATTTTTATGATCAAAAATATTCCGATAAGATTTATGCCAATAATCGGTATCGCAATGCGCAGTATCTTCGTAGACGCGTTCATCCCTCCGTCTGCCCCGGTCCCGCCGGTCGAATCTGCCGGATACGCTTCTTCACCATCTTCCGAAGTATCAGGTGCCACCGAAAACTTTCCGGAGACTGAACAATCGACAACACAGGCAGAATCAAAGAACATCTCGTGCTCATCCACCTCCCCGTCCCGCGTCACCATGATCGTGTAATTGCAACCGACACCAATGCCCTTGAATATAAATTCAGAATCCGAAGTGCCCCTGACAACCTCATCGCAACCACGCAACAAAACATCCGCATCCGATCCGGTCGTTACACGCAGATCAGCATACCTGCCGACCGGAAGCGGGCGCCCGTCGCACGAGATGGTAGGAAGCCCCATCTGGTAGAGCACGGTCGGTGCGATATCCTCCTGCCCTGCCGATGCGATGACACCCCTCTTAATCCCGCTTCCGGAAAAAACAAGCGGTATCTGCTGGCTTTCGGGACGCTCTGCATATTTATCGGATACATGCCCGCCATGCGCCGCACCAGGGGTTGCAAAGCCCATTCCGTGATCTGCGGTCACCGCAAAGAGCAGATTCTGGTCGGTGCACCTCTGGTACAACTTCAGGATCGCGTCATCGGTGCCATTGACCACCCCGAGATATCTGGACGCGCCGAGGTGGTGCCCTGCAGAATCGACAGCAGCGAGGTTGATGATCAGGAGAAACGGGACATCGCTCTCACACAGGTTTTCTATGACCGCATCCGATGCATCGGCAGCCCACTGGTTGTATGCGACATACCTGGAGACTCCCTCTTTATCGTCGAGATACTCTGTGATATTGCTCCATTCCCCCATCAGTACGCCAACGTTTCGTGAAAGGTCTTCGTGACCGTGTGGGGTTGCATTGATGGTGATTCCAGGGTTTTTGATCGAGTTTTTCTGGATGTGCAGGATTATATCGAGTTCATCACACATCGCCCCAAAATCCCCGTTCTCCATCACGCCTGCACAGAAATACCCGTTCTCGTGCGCGATATCAAAGATCGTCGTCTCGCCTGAAACCGTATTCGGGGTCGCATCCGATCGCCCGGTCACGATGACCGAATGCCCGGGACCTGTGCTTGTCACTGGAGCACGCACATCAATTACACGCGTGCCACTCTCTGCGATTGCAAGGATGTTTGCGCAGTCCGCCTTTCCGAGTGTTGAATCGTCAAGCGCACGGGGCGTAAGTTCGGGATAGCAGTATGCTGAGCCGAGACCATCGATTACAAGCAGCACACAGCCGTCGTAATCTGCATTATGCACCGTAATCTCGGTGGTGGCGCACGCCTGACCGGGCAGGAGCAGTATGAGCAGTAGGAGGGTTATTATCCGCGGTTTGGGGGAGTCTGTGATAGTTTGCGGCATCTGTGATATGTATGTGATCATGGCTTCATGTAAAAGGAGGTGTCAACTTAACCGGAACGTTGCAACCTATGTATCCGGTTAAGTTTTTATAGGAGGGGGTCGGTTTGATGAATAGCACATTGGATGTGATTCTTGTGAACAGATGTAACCATAGCGATGGATTCCAAACTGTTTTGCCAGCGAAGATGTGTGTACGTGTACTTGAGATCATGGCGCTCTCAGCCGCCGGCATACGCAACTCCGCAGCCGACGTCAGCGGCGATGCTGCGGTCACATCCCTCGACGCGCTCATGATCCTGCAGACGGCGGCTGAGAATATGGAACTGTAAGGAGATGGTAGAATGAACAGAATCACACTACTTGGAATCGGCATCCTGATCATTGCATTGATCCCGGGCTGCCATGCAACGACCGTTGCATACGACCGTATCACGTTCACAGACATGCCACCCGTAGTCGAGATCGAGCCCGGATCCGAAGCGGCATTCGATGTGACGCTCAGGAACGCAGGATCCCAGTACGCGGACGTGGATATAAACACCAGATCGATCCCGGACGGCATATCGATCGTTGACAACGATGGGGCGAAGTTAGTTGACATGAGAAAGTCCGTGACATACCGGATCACGATACGTGCGAGCGAGGACCTCGCACCGGGCACATACCAGTTCGAGATCGCGGATAGATCAGACGTCGATGTACACACATGGGAGTCGATCGATGTGCTTGTAGGCGGCGAGCGTGTGGCAGCAAAGCCGACGGACGTTTCGGCAGATCGGGGCGAAGAGAGTGCAAAAAATAATTCTCCGGGTCTCGGAGTCATCGCCGTAGCATCTGTTCTGCTGCTTGCGTACCGCCTTGGCAGTGGCAGGTCGTAGACTGATGAGATGCGAAAAGTATTAATAATGCAGGAGGTTATGAACACTTATGGATGAGAAGGTCATCAGATCGGCTGTTCCGATAATTCCTGCGGTTTTACTCATCGGATGCATCCTGGCTGCCTTTGCGACCCATGGATGGGATGTGCAGGCAACACTCTTTGCAGAAGACCCTGCAAAGACTGCAAAATCGCTCACTGAATTCGGTTCCGGAGTACCGGGGGAAGGATCGGAATTTTTCAAGTTTAA
>DAOURL010000054.1 GCA_030625165.1 Methanosarcinales archaeon
TGTTTATCTCTGGCATTATGTGAATAGCAATTTCCGGATCACTTTGTTATCGTCATCCTGCACCCACCTTCCGTAAATGTTGCGGCAAGATTCATCCCGATGTTCGCTGCCACTTTCTTGTGGTATCCGTCTATGCAACCGCGACAGTACTCCTCTCGGGATATCGGCATCCCCTTCTCCTTGAATTCCATGGCTGCCTTTAACGTAGCACACGTCTTTGTGTCGAGAATGGCACTCTCGGAATCGCCTTCTACTTCGACATCGCTGCCATGCAGGTTTTTACTCATGGTTGCGTAGTGGAGCGCGTATTTCAGAGGGGTATCTACGCCCAATGCGTTAAGGTTCATGGCACAGCCCTGCGCTGCCATGGTCCCAAGTTCATCTTCTGCCTCTGGTCCCAGTTTTTGCCGGATGTAAGCTCCTGTGCCTACCAAAATTCCAACAAACATCTCTGAAGCGATTTTCTGGGTCTCTTCCTTACTTAGTTCAGGTATCTCTACCATCCTGTTCACCTCCTTTCGTTCAGGTTTAATATCTGGTTATGGCATTTAAAATTACCTGCGGGCCGGGGTGTCAAGCCCCAACCACGCCACACTCGGACTTGAAGAGGCTGTCCCATAATTAGATATTTCGCGAAATCGGATGCTTATTTTCGGTATAACGTCCTGTCCGTGCTTCTTTTTGTTGTGATTTTGAATTGTGGGACCGCCTCTGAATTGCAGAGCATCCGTGGGGCTCGGAGGTCGGGCGGTGGTATGGATGCGGACGGGGGCGAGTAGATGCCAGAAGGTGGCGTGGAGTTTGATTATCAGATTTGGGTTATATGAAGTCGTTGCGCGGCAGCGATTTGGGTTAAATTCTGAAAGAATCTGCCGTGTCCGTGCTAAGAGACCAAGGTGAATCGAATACAACGTATAAATGTAACTACTCAAGTACCTAAACCACTATCGAGGGACTTCACTATGCAGGAACTACCTGGGACATGGGGCATACTGTAACCAAACACGGAATATAACCGCAGAGTACGCAGAGGGGCGCGGAGGGGAAATAAATGGTTAAATGCTCTGTGTTCCTCTGCGCCCTCCGCGGTTATTTTTCTTGCCAGAAAGTACAGGATCTCAATCGGGAGACCAATCAACATACCTGAGTAGTTACGCATAAATTATATAAAATTAAGGGCGGTTTTCCAATCTTACGCTAATCTAACATTATGATTGAATTCATAGAGTTTACACTCGTATTTACTATTTTTTAGTGTATTAACAATCCATTCAGAAATTTTTTCTTTTATTCGAATGTTAAACCGGTTGGTATGACCATCTCTTCTCCAGGCAATTCTATAGCAGGATCGATTTTCTTTGCTTTTTCATAATCTTTTTTAGCACTCTCGGGATTACCTTTTCTTTGTTCGATGTATCCTTTTTCTACAAAAGCGTCGGCATAATCCGGTTTAAGTTTTATAGCTTCATCCAAATCTTTGATTCCCTCATCAAACAACTCTATATCTCCTTTTGAACGTCCCCTAATATAAAATAAATAAGCACTTTTTGGATTTATCTCAATCCCTCTATTTGTATATTCCATTGCTTTCTTGTAGTCGCCATTCATCGAAAAATACAATGCATGATGTCTTATTCGATATTCTTCGGGATTTTTAACACCTTGAAAAACCATTCTATCAGGATTTTCTTTTGCTTGTTTCTCAATAGATCTCATATCCAGTTTTACATCTTTTGTTGATTCAAAGACCTCTCTCATTAAGTCTTCCTTTGTTTTTTGTCTCTTAAACAGATTTTGAAATACCCCCATGTTAATCACTAATTTTTGAATCTACATAAACTTTGCTGCGAAAATAAGTCGCCACAACCACTTACAATAAACCTCTATGTCGTGTGACGGCACCCCTCCTATTCTTGTATTTGACGAACGTAGCAGTGTAAATCAAACATAGTAGTTTGCTGCGCGTACTCTTCCTGATGAAGACGCCATTCATGGATACATTGGCTGCTGGGCCAGTTTGCTCCGCGGGGTTATAACCACCATAAAGTTATCGACCTCTATTGTTCGTCTCAGCCCCCATCTACGCCTTATGATGAAAAGATAGTGGTTTAGCGGGAACCGGGGCATATTTTCATACTCAGGGGTGACTCGAAGGGTCATGGGCGCTTGCTCAAGCAATTGGGTTTTCTCAGTATATGCTATTATGGTACTATTGATTACATTAAATATCGAAAAATAACATAGATTGCAATAATACAAAAAGATACTACAACAATCTTGGTAATATCGTCTATGTCCATTCTGACCTCCATGCACCACATGTTAGTCTCCCGAAGTCACTAAACCCCGGACTTATGTCCATGCACATCGCGCCCCTCGCATTCGGTTTGGCTGTACCGATGTCCTGCATACTCCCCGCCCGCAGCAAAACCACGCATCGGTCGTGGCAGAGTTCTCCTCTTTCCATGCTCGATAAATTGAAATTCATCCCATATAACCCCCCACCAAATCCCCCTTTTCGCGTATCAACCCCCGCACACCTCCACGTCCAGCACGACATTGTACTGGTGCGGCGAGTACGACCTGACGATCCGCCGGTCCAGAACCCGCACGGTCATGCCACGGGCGCTTGCGGCATCCTTGATCGCCGCCTCTGCACCATCGAACAGGTCATCCTCCTCCCTGATGTCATAATAATGGATGATGCCGCCGGGTTTTACGATCGTCAACGCCTCGTCAAGGAACTCGTCTGCCGAATGCGGCAGGTTCATGATCACATGATCCGCGATATGGGCGAGATCATGATTATATGCGACGTCTGCCGCATCGCTACAGATGATTCGCATGTTACTGATCCTGTTTAACCGTGCGTTCCTTTCCAGATACAGGGTCGCCACCGGATTCTTATCGATCGCCACCACCTCCCTGGCTGACTTTGCGGCAAGGATGCTGAAAGGTCCTGCGCCTGCAAACATATCGACAACGACGTCCCCGCCACCGACTTGATCCGCGATGCGTTTTCGTTCGGTTGCGAGTCTTTGCGTGAAATAGACGCGGGCAAGATCGATCTCGTACTGGCAGCCGTACTCCTTGTGCACGGTCTCGGTCTTTGGCTCGCCCGCAACCACGCGGAAATCCCGGACCCGAAACTCGCCCTGTACCGGTGACAGCGCTCCAAGAACCGTCTTTATGTGCCTGTGCACTCGGATAATGGCGTCCGCGATCATCTCTGCATCGGGATCGTCGGCATCGATGATCGCAATATCCCCGATCATGTCATAAGACGGGGTAAATCCGAGGATATCCTCGAACGTCTGCTTTTCTACGCACTCAAAGTCCCTCTGCAGGAGTTTAACATCAGGAAATTGATCTCTGATATCAATTTCATATTTAACAGGGAAATACAGATAATCGTCATCCCTCTGAACCGCTGCGTCCCTCTCAAATGCGCCCATACCGACAAGCAAACTGCGAACAGGTTCGCCGCTTTGTTTGGGTACCTGCACACACCAGAGCCGTTGTTTTACTGTCATCTATATTGTGCACGCTTTTTTGCCAAGTTTCTCAAGTATGCATCCGGGAATGTCCACCACGGATCGCGCCTCATCGATGATATTACCGTCACCCGTTGCAACAACCATGTCGCAGTGCTTCAGATCGAAATCGACATGCTTTGATGTTCGTGCGTCCCCTGAGATGGAATATTGGGGGAGCAGTCCGCGAATGTACCGCGCAAGCATACCGCTCTTGCTTATCTGAGAATCGAAGAGGAAGGTAACAGAATCCGGCTCGTATCCGGACAGCATCTCAAGAACCTGTCTGCAAACACCCTCCACCGGATTTTTGTAGTTCCTGAAAACACCTCTAATATCTCGTATAAATCCATCATCGCATAAGAATACCGATTCCCCTGAAATCACGCTTTCTGTTGCGATGATGACATTGTATCCATCTACCATAACGTCTTTATCTTTGATGCCGGCGCATGGTATCCTTTTCCTGATGCGCAACGCCGCAACCTTAGGTTCGACGACGACACGCATCAGTATGTACCGATCCCGAGTTTCCAGCCGGTAATGATCGCTTGCGAACCGTATAACGCCTGTGCGCGGGTATCCTCTCGATAACAGGTGCCTGATATCTTCTGCTGCAAGAATCATCGCTGTTTCCCGGTCGGTCATGGCTATCCCTGATCTGTGGCTGCTGCCAATTCGATATTCGATTCTTGATGCCGATTTTATCACGAATGGCACGAATAAACGAATGGCACGAATCTGTTTACACAGTTTATCCATAAATCTTTACCCCGACCTCTTTAGACTTTTGAATTTTTTTCAGATGAAGCGTAAAATCAATCACAGAGGACGTGGAGTGTCGTTTTTCTCTGTGTCCTCGGTGCCCTCTGTGGTTTTCCGAGTTGATAATCGACACCGCTGACAAGAAAACTATTAATGCGCCACCACAGAGTTACATCGATGTTGAGCATAGCAATACCAAAAGGAAGCCTTGAGGAGCAGACGTTCCTCCTCTTCAAACAGGCGGATCTTGAGATCAAGAGGACCGAACGGGAGTACAACCCAAAGATCAACGATCCGCGGATAGGAAAGGTGAAGATCCTGCGTCCGCAGGAGATTGCCGGTTACGTGGCAGAGGGATACTTCGATGTGGGAATAACAGGGCACGATTGGGTGATCGAGTCCGGCGCAGATGTGATCGAGATTGCTGACATGCCATACAGCAAGCAAGGGTCCGGGATCGTCAAGATCGTTATTGCGGTGCCTGATGACCGGGAAATAAAAAGCGCGTCTGATATCAAGCCACACAGCAGGGTGACGACCGAGTACCCAAATATCACCCGGAGTTATTTCGAGAAACTCGGGATTCCTGTAACGATCCATTTCTCTTACGGCGCTACCGAGGCGAAGGTTCCTGATCTGATGGATGTCGTGGTCGATGTCACCGAGACCGGATCGACGCTTCGGAAGAACAACCTAAAGATCATCGACGTGATGCTCGAATCGACAACGAAGTTGGTCGCGAACAAGGATAGCTGGAACGATTCCACGAAGCGAATAGCGATCGAGGAGATACGAACACTGCTTCTTGCGGTCATCGAGGCTCGTGGCAAGGTGCTTCTGGATATGAACGTGCCAGCAGGAAAACTCGACGAGTTGATCGCCGCGCTGCCTGCGATGAAACTGCCGACCGTGACCAAGCTATACAACTCCGAATATTACGCGGTCGAGACCGTGGTTGCGAAGGGGACCGTGAATATCTTAATCCCGGAACTGAAGCGTCTTGGCGCAGAGGACATCCTCGAACTCGGTATATCAAAGATCGTGCGCTGATGGATCGCAAAATCTAATATAACTTCGGATACATAACAGGTTACAATGGTAAGGAATCAGTACGAACAGGAACTGGAAGAGCTTAAGGAAAACATCATAAAACTTGGCAGCATGGTTGATGTGATCATTCGTGATGCGGTCGTATCGCTTAAGGATCTGGACGCCGCACTGGCTCAATCGGTGATCGAGAAGGATGTGGGGGTGGATGATCTTGCATGTACCATCGAGAAGGCATGTCTGCGATTGATCGCGCTCCAGCAGCCGATGGCGGTCGATCTCAGGACGATTGCAACGGCACTTAAGATCCAGATCGACCTTGAGCGGATGAGCGATCTTGCTGTCGATATCGCAAGAGTCACCATATACTCGAAAGGAGAGCCGCACGTGAAACCCCTGATCGATATCCCGCGCATGTCAGATATGACGCGTGAGATGCTAAATTCCGCAATCAAGGCATTTCACGATTCTGACAGCGATCTTGCTTATGCGACGGCAGAGAAGGACGATATTGTCGACGGGTTGTACGATCAGGTCAGAAGGGAACTCATGACATATCTCGTGGAGGACCCGAAGAAACTCGCCAACATCTCACACCTGCTCTTCGTATCGAAGTATCTCGAGCGGATCGGAGATCACACCGTGAACATCTGTGAGAGCGTGATCTACATGGCGACAGGAGATCGGGTGCATCTGAACTGATTGCAAAAATGATGGCAGGGTGATACCATGGGAAACAATACATTCACCATAATCGGCGTGATAGTGGGAATCGTATTCGGAATAAATGCAGTCTCGGTACTGCTGGAATGGATATCCGGGTCAGTTAAACTTTTAAGCATGATCGGATCGAGTTCCGGCATCGGATTGATCATATCTATAATCATAGCAGCAGTTCTCATCATCAAGATCCGGATAATCACCAGTCTGATCACAGGAGCGCTCATCGGAATCGTGTTGAACCTGATCGTTATTGCCACGCAGGGCGCTGATATAATCACCCTGCTCCTCAAGTGATGGAAGAACTGGCTGTCATCGTGCCGGTAGCGTCGTTTGAGCCGCTATCAGTGCTCAGAAAATCCGTAAATTGTCTGTTGGATCTCGAAAAAGGGGATCTGGATGTCCGGGTCACTTATGTCCTTGATCTCATGGAGGGGGATGATGACCGCCTGAAATTTTTAGAAGAGATGCCGGTTGCCGTGCTTGCCCGCATGGACAACCGTGGGCGGCGCGCTGGCGCGGTAAACGATGCTCTCGAAGCATGCGGAAAGATGCCGGACTACATAGCGCTCTTTGATGTGGACAGCCGCCCCAGGCGGAATTTCCTGGTCGAATGCGTGGGTGCGCTGAGATCGAACCATGATGCGATAATCGCAAGCAGCGCACGTTTCGTCACGAATGCGGATGAAAACATCGTGACACAGACGATTGCTGCGGAATATTTCTTTTTTTCCGATGTTTACCGGATATTTAAGAGAATGGGGGGATTTAACCAGTTCAACGGTCTGATCGGTGTTTTGAATGCGAAACTCATGGAAGAGCATCGATTCAAACGGTTAAACGAGTCGGTCTCGTGCGAGGATCTTGATTTCACCCAGAAAGCGTATCTTTCAGGTCTCGTCGGCGTATTCTTGCCGGAGACGCTTGTGGGTGAGCAGGCGCCGTTTAGTATCGGCGATCTCTTCAATCAGCGCGTCAGGTGGTTAACCGGCGCATATCAGGGGCTGCGCACATACCTGGGATCGTTTCTGCGGTCGAAGATCCCTATACCGAGGCGGTTGGCGTGGTTTCTTGCGCTGACGCTGCCATTCGTCGCGTTTCTTGCTACACCGCTCGTGCCGTTGTACGGGCTTCGGTTGTGGCAGAGGTACGGTCTACGCCGCGGGGTTGTCCGGACGTTCGGACTCATCGCGCACGTCTGGCTGATCACTCTCTGCGGGGTCATCGCACTGAAAAAACAGGCGCTCGGGGCAGACGTTGAATGGAAAGAATCCCGGAGGAGCGAGGTTTGAAGACGCTTTTTCTGAAAATGCGGGGGGTGGGATTCGAACCCACGAACTCCTGCGAGAATGGGCCCTAAACCCATCGCCTTTGACCTGGCTGGGCAACCCCCGCCTTTGGGTGTACCGTCTCTTGGAATCGTTTGCTAATAAATCTATGGCGGACGCGGGACTGCCGCGCCGGCTGGTGTCGATGGTTCTGTTCACGGGGTTTTATGTACGATGGGTTCTGACGTACATCACATGGCGCAGCCAAACAGAATGCGGAGCAAAGCCGTTGGCAATGCGAGGGGCGGGATGTACAGGCATTGGACTTAGGTCATGGGTTTGGTGGCTTGCGTGCCTTTAAGCGTAAAAGGGAAAGATGAAACAAGACACTACCGAAAAAGAAGAGTCTGTACGCGGGTTAAAATCCCCCCATACAGATATACTCCCGCGTAAAGAGAACAGGAAGTGCAGTATCGCGAGGTTTGGAGTGATTATGCTTGTGGCATTATTACTTTATTTATTAATTTTAATATCTATTGGTCCATGGTTAGTACAAGTGGTACAACAAACACAAGTAATTGCTCCGAAATATACTTACGGTTTAATGCTTCTCGTTTATGGCATAATTCTAAGTTTAGTGCTTATGAAATATTGCCCATATGTAACCAAATGAAGGCGCCCCTCGCGCGGGTAATGTATACTGCCCCGTAAGTGTAATTTAAAATTCTAACATTTCAGAACATTATTCAGAGGATTGTGGTGAAACCGTTATGATCGACCTATTCCCTGCAACCAGCGACCAGAATACGCTCCTCGATGTGCAGCGGGCAGTTGCAGCGCACGCAGAGACAGAAGATCGGTTCGATGAAATACGGACGATAGCAGGAGTCGATCAGGCGTTTTTTGATGATAAAGTGGTATCAGGCATCATAACTCTTGATTATGAAACAATGGAAGAGAAAAGCCACGTTTACACTATTAAAACCGTAGAGTTCCCGTACATCCCGACGTTTCTCGCATTCCGCGAAGGTAAAGCGATCGTTTCGGCATACAGAAAACTCGCCCGTAAACCGGAACTCCTGATGATCGGTAGATGCGGCATCAACCACCCGAGATCTGCGGGGCTTGCAACGCATATCGGTGTTGCGCTCGATATTCCAACGATTGGCGTTTCCAAAAGCATCCTCTGCGGAACATCCGAGCAGCCGGCGGATGCTGGAGAATTTCATCCGCTTATGTATGACGGCAGACAGATCGGATGGGTGCTCAAGTCGAAAGAGAACTGCAATCCGATAATCGTGGCGCCCGGGCACCGGGTTTCGATGGAGAGTTCGATTGAGATAACAAGGCACTGCCTGCGCGGATACAAACTCCCTGAACCGACAAGACAAGCGCATATCTATGCAGATCTCATAAAGAGGACGTATGACAAAGAGAATCACACTCGGCAGCGGTGATCCGAAGCGATTGTTCGTCGGGGGGTTGCACGGCGATGAATGGATGCATACATCTGCGCTGCTTGAGTCGCTGGACGCTCCGGAGGCAGGCACGCTTGTGATCATACCGAAACTCACGGATCGCTCTTATGTGAGCACTCTCGATGATCGGTACTACGAGGGTTATGGCAGGGATCTCGTTGCTGCGATCGAGGAGATAAAACCCGCGATCTACCTTGAACTGCATTCGTATCGCGATTTTTATGGGTTGACCGATTCCAGGCGGATAGATGAAAAAGGCGTTCCTCCGTATGTCGAACTCGAAGATGGCGTTCTCATAGGTTCGATCTCGCCGATTCTCAGGAGAAGATGCTTTTCTGTGCGCGATTTTTGTGTGTCGTTTGAGATTCCGGCTGGAGATGACAGGTCTCAGAAGCTGGCAAAGGAGTTACTCGATTTCACGAAGGACTGTGTGAGCGCGGCTCGGTTTGTGGATTTTATGCTGAGCCGGTATCCTGAGCAGGGGAGGCGTGCGATAGTGAATTATAAGAGGTTTTATAGGATTAAATAGTTCACTTGCTCAGCCGTTTCACCACGTCATCGATGTGCGCCATGTAATCCCGCAGGTTCTGCTCGATGCGGTTTAATTCATCGGTCGAGAGGGTCACGTCATCACCGAACTGCGCAAGCGAGATCTCGCCGTTCTTTGCGTTTAATTCCAGCAATTCCTTGAACATCAGGTATTTTTCGAAGGATTCCGGAACTAATTTTTCGAGTTTGAATCCGCCGAGCAATAAAAGCACATCAAACGTATCTATATCCTCTTCGACAAACGTTACAGTTGAATAACGCAATTTTCCGATGATGTTCTCTTCTACCCATCCCTTGAACCTCTGGTCGAGCGTCCGCTGCTCGAACTGTCCGATATTGAAGTAGCGTTTCGGCACGCGCACGATCAGCCAGACCACGGTTGCGGTTGCGGGGTCCATCGGGAAGAACGCATTCTCGATCGCATCATCAAGCGCGGATTCGAGACTGATCAGGTCCACATCGTTACCAAGCGACATACACGGCGTGGTATGATAGACGCCGATATGCGACGGGAAGACGATATAGTCATTTACATCGATCACCCGGTTCGTATTCTTCCGACCCGGCGCCATCATCATATCGATCGCCTGCGCAATCATTTTGTTGATCTCGTAGTAATAATTGGATTCGCCGTCATCCAGTTCGATCTTTTTTCCGAGGGTCGTGTTATCGACAAGCATCACCATGTCAGCATTCTGGTGGCTATCCTCGCCATACTTGAGCAATCGGGACAGTCCGCAGATCGCATTGAAGTGCCTGTGATCCGCCTCGATCAGATCGGGCCACACACAGAGCGCGAAATGCTTGTGCCCGGAAGCGGTTCTCCCTGCTCCGTGTTTCATCTGGTCGATGATGTAGGGGATGCTACCGTTACCGGTGCCTCCGCCGAGCGTCATGATGTCGAACATCGCGTCACCGCTCGTAAGCCCGAGACTCTCGATTCGCCTTCTTATAATCTCATCGAAATCGATCCTCGCCTCATTCTCCCCGACCTTCCAGAAATTGCCGGTTCCTGTGCTCTGTCTGCCAAAAAGCTGTACGCGCTCTCTCCGGATCGTTTCGAGTGCCTTCGCCTCTTTACCCCCGAGATGCTCTGCGATCTCGTCGAGTACCTTCTTTAAATCCGCTCTTGCACTGTTGAGGAGTAAGATCCTGTCTGCTATCGCCTCATTTCGCATGCTTGCAAAGTAGAGGGCTGCAATCCTGCCTGCCCCCTCTCCGGATGCGATCAAACTCCATTTCGTGTAATCGTCTGAACTCGCTGATGCTGACATCATCCAATCCTTTTACCGGAGGGTACTTGAATATATGGAATGAGTGCAACAAAGTTTAAGTAGATTGTCACGATTCATCATCTAATTCAGGAGGCACCCTAATGGCAGACGAATTCCCATTTGAGTTATCCCCCATGTTCGAAGGGGAACGGATCCGAAAGGATGGCATGTATATCGAACTCGCAGGACCGAAGAGCAAGGGCTTTGAACTGGTACGTGCCGAAGGCATGGACGAAGTCGAGGACGGGAAGTTCACCCTGATCGGTCCGGATCTCTCGGATATGAACGAGGGCGAGAGGCATCCTTTTGCAATGATCTACCGTATCGCGGGCGAGGCAGTCGAACCCGACCTTGAGGCTATCGTTGAACGGCGAAATCATGATTTTCAGAATTATATCAACGGTCTCATGCATCTCAATCAGCGGTACGACATCTGGCTTCGTATCAGCAAGGATGCGATCGAGAAGGGGCTTAATTCGTTCGAACCCCTCGCAAAAGCGACCATGATGCTCTTTAAAAACGAGATGACCTTCATCGAGAAGATGGAAGCCCTCTACATCACAGACGCTGACGAGATCGAGAAGAGACTGCCAGAGATCCGTGCGATATACGAGGCAAGGGACGCGCGAACGCGCGATCTGCATGACGAGGATGTGGACACGTTCTACGGGTGCACGCTCTGCCAGTCGTTTGCCCCGACCAATGTCTGCGTGGTGACGCCTGACCGGGTCTCGCTCTGCGGTGCGATCAACTGGTTCGATGGCAGGGCAGCCGCAAAGGTCGATCCGGAAGGTCCGCAGTTCGCAATCGAGAAGGGGAAGTGCATCGATCCGGTGGGCGGCGAATACGAGGGCGTCAATGAGGTTGCGGCATCGTCGTCGCAGGGCGAGTACTCCCATATCAAACTTCACTCGTTTTTTGAGTATCCGCACACATCATGCGGCTGCTTCGAGGTCGTCGGCTTTTACATCCCTGAGCTCGATATCATCGCATGGGTGGATCGCGATTACGCAGACCCTGCGCCAAACGGACTTACGTTCGCAAACATGGCTGGGCAGACCGGCGGCGGAAAGCAGGTCGTTGGATTCCTTGGAATCGGGATCAACTACTTCAGGTCTCCGAAGTTCATCGCTGCTGATGGCGGCTGGAACCGGGTCGGCTGGATGCCAAAGCACCTCAAGGACCGCGTGATCGCCGATATTCCGGACGATATCGTGGATGCGATCGCAACTGAGGTGGATGCAACCGATCTCGACTCATTAAAGGCGTTTCTGATCGAGAAGAAGCATCCGATCGTTGCAGAGTGGAAGACGAAGGAGGAAGAGAAAGTGAAAGAAGCAGGTGCAAAGAAGCCCACCGCTCCTACCGCGCCGGTGCCGGCGCCAGTAGCGGGAGCAATTCCGGGCGCGCTACCTGCAGCAGGCATGACCGCCGGTATTCCGATGCCGATCGCTGGAATGTCACCCGGGTCTGGTGGCGGGATCAAAATCATCCTGAAGAATGCAAAGATTAACATCGAGCAGGTGATCGTGGAGCAGACTGAGGAGTGACGCAAAAGCGCTAAAGCGCGATCTGGCGAATCGATCGGGAGTGGGGCGGTCTCTGTGGTGAGAACCCTGTGATATGCTCCACCCCGCCACAACCGGGAAACCCCCGCGCCACCGAAAAATCTTTTTGATCTGTCAGCCACTAAAGTACCCATGCTCGATATTGGAATCATCGGCGGCTCAGGATACACAGGCGGGGAACTGATCAGGCTGCTCCTGCAGCACCCAAAAGTAAGGATCAGAACCGTGACATCGAGGCGGCTTGCAGGCACTCCTGTAACAGACGTTCACAGGCACCTCTCAGGGCTAATCGATCTGGATTTCGTGGACCCCGCGCTGTCAGAGATCGCTTCTGCGTGCGAAGTTGTGTTCACGGCAGTACCGCACGGCGCTGCGATGGATATCGTCCCGGAACTCCTCGCGGGCGGTACGCGCGTCATCGATCTGAGCGCGGATTACAGGCTGCCGCAGCAGCTCTTCGAAGACACGTACAAACGTCCGCATACCGATCCGAGAGATGGGCGTGCGGTCTTTGGTCTTCCTGAACTGCACCAGGGGATCACAGAAGCGGATCTCGTCGCAAATCCGGGTTGCTATCCGACCGGTGCGATACTTTCGGCAGCACCGCTTGCAAGCGAGGGATCGATTGAGTATGCGATCTTTGATTCCAAATCAGGGGTATCCGGGGCAGGCGCAGATCCATCAGCCACCTCGCATTACCCGAATCTCGCAGAGAACGTCCGTGCTTACAACATCACCACGCACAGGCATCTACCAGAGATCGTTCAGGAGTTAAGCCGGCTGGATCGCTCGCTTGGTAACATTTATTTCACGCCGCATGTCGTCCCTGCCATTCGCGGGATTCTAACGACAGCGCACCTCATCCTGCATGAGGGGCAGGATTATGACGCGGTACTGGGGATGTATAATGAGTTCTACCGGGATAAACCGTTTGTGCGGGTGCGGGACGGTATCCCCGATCTTTCGGATGTGCGTGGCTCGAACTTCTGTGACATCGGGATCGCATGCGGTGGGAATCGCGTTGTCGTGGTCTCCGCAATCGACAACCTCGTGAAAGGCGCGTCAGGGCAAGCGATCCAGAACATGAACCTGATGTTTGGTCTTCCTGAGACCTGTGGACTTCTGACGCCTCCGCTGTCGCCGT
>DAOURL010000181.1 GCA_030625165.1 Methanosarcinales archaeon
CATTTCATGGCGTCCCTGGACAAGGAGTTTTTGCTGGACAGGCTGCGGGCGGCTGGTGGAAAGAGCGCGGTGGTGGATGGATGATCTGTGATGGGTTTAACCGGGCGGACGTATGCGAAAGATTTATGACTGCCACCAAACATTTATTGATACGTCTGGCGAATGATGCAAGCGGCACCATCGTCAGGAGGTTAGCAGATGTGCCTCGATAAGATCTCAAAGATGGATTCCTTCTGGATTGCAAAACTCGGGAATGCCAACAGGAACGATGTTTACAATTATTTAGGAATCCAATTCAAGGAAAGATTATAAATACGAGGAGAAGATATAATACAGTAACATTAAGGAGGATATAAGCTATGAGCAAAACCATGCTTAGGATTGTTGCAATCGCCATGTTGGTATTAATTGTTGCCTTCTCTGGCTGCCTCGGCGGCGACGAAAAGCCCGCCGAAGTTGAGCCTACACCGGCACCAACGGTAGCACCAACGGTAGCACCGACTGAAAGCGCGAAGGTAGCAGATGCAAGTGAGCTGTTCACACCGAAAGAAAGCGATCTCCCAACCCCCAAAGCTATAGCTGGGTGCCAGGATCTTGATCAAAGTATCTTGAAGAGGTACGATGTAGACGGAGATGGATGGATTGATGAGAACTGGGTGGAAATTGCAGGTATAGATCTCGATGCAAGCAGGATGACCCAAGGCGGCTACGACCAGGTTAAGTACGCATACGAGCATAACTGCCCTGTAGATACAGAGTGAGGGCGATTTTCGCATCCCCACTCTTTTCCTTTTTTTTTATTTCAGTCAAGAACGTTTATTTCGTACGCCTTCTATTTCCCCAATCATCGCTTCAGCGCCAGCCAGCCCCGGAATGCCAGAAGCATGACCACAGTCGCGACAAGCCATGTCAACGCCTGCCGGAAGCGAAACTTAAATCTATTCACTTGCGCAAAAAGGTAGTCATGCCGCGAGTAGCAGTCGGAGGAACGTTCGATCCGCTCCATGACGGTCACGAAGCACTCATCAGCCGTGCGTACGAACTCGGCATGGGTGGCGAGGTCGTCATCGGGTTGACGTCAGACGATCTTGCGAGAAGGCGCATCCACCCGGTCGCTGATTACAGAATCAGAGAGCGCGAACTGAATCGCTACGTGACCGACCGGTTCGGGATATCGCCAGAGATCACGACCCTGTTGGATCCGTATGGCACTGCACTGACCGAACCTTTTGATTATATCGTGGTCTCTCCTGAGACGCATCCTGTTGCGGAAAAGATCAACGAACTCCGTAGGAAACGCGGGATGCCCGAAATCGAGATCGTTCTGGTGCCTTTTGTCATGGCAGAGGACGGGATGCCGATCTCGTCCACGCGCATCAAGAACGGTGAGATCGATCCGCATGGACGGTTGATAAGTTGATAAACGATTGCGAACAAAGGTGACCTGATGACCGAGATATCCAGCATGATCATCACGCATACGAAAGCGAGCATCGAGGACATTGAACATGCGTGGCATGGCACGGTCGATGACCTGCTGCGTAGACTTCACTCGCATGAACTGGTGCTCGAGTGTGCCGTGCTGATGACGTGCAACCGTGTCGAGGTGTATGTAGTCTCGCCGAAGGGTAGCAGAGTCTTGTTCGATTATGCAAAGAAGATGGGCGTGCCTGAAAGGATCGTCGAGTTCAACGACCACGAAGAGTCGGTGTTACACCTGATGAGGGTCGCATGTGGGCTCGAATCGATGATCGTTGGCGAGGATCAGATACTCGGGCAGATCAAGGAACTGTACCATGCCGCCCGGCAGGCAGGCGTCACGGGAAAGGTGCTGGATACCGCTTTTGAGAAGGCGATCCATGTCGGGAAGAGGGTACGGTCAGAGACGCGGATCAACAAGGGTTCGGTATCCATCGGATCGGCGGCAGTCGATCTCGCAGAGGACGTGCTTGGCACGCTTGAGGGAAAAACGGTTGTGATCGTTGGCGCAGGCACGATGGGGACGCTCGTCGCACACGCTCTTGCTCACAGGAATGTTTCCGCGATATATGTCGCAAACCGCACCTTTGAGCGGGCAGAGGAACTTGCAGAGGAGTTAAACGGATTTGCAGTCCAGTACGACGAGATGAATAAGTACATCGCATGTTCAGACGTCGTGATCAGCGCAACATCGGCACCTCATGCGGTTATAACCACGGAGATGCTGCAGCAGATCCTAACGACTCGTGAGAACCACAAGAACCCTAATCGCGATCTGCTGCTGATCGATATCGCCACCCCACGGGACATCGAAGAGACAGCATCCGAACTACCGGATGTGAAACTCTACAACATCGATGGGCTCAAGGAGATCAGTGATAGGAATCTGCAAAAACGGATGCAAGAGGTCGGAAGGGTCGAAAAGATTATAGAAGAGGAGTATGAGTTACTTCAATTGCAGTACAAGCGTCAGCATGCGGATAAAATCATAGCAGCACTGTACAGCCTGATACAGGACTTGAGAATCCGTGAACGAGAACGTGCCGTCAACCGGCTCTCGGCAAAGCACACGCTCGGGGATTTTGAACGTCAGGTGCTCGACGATCTCACGCACGCCATCACCAACAAGGTGCTGGCAGAACCAACAAAGACGTTACGCAATGCCGCGGAAGAGGAGGATCTCGACTTCCTCGAGACGACTGCTGCGCTTTTTAAGCTGGATACGAAATGAGCGACGGTTTTGTTCGTGGACTTCTACGGATCTGAAAATGGGAATCAAATGGATGTAAGTGTCATCCACCCCCGTTATACCCGTTTCAAATAGTTTTCCAGACTTCTGTAATCGTCTTTACGATCCAGCAGACAAACCAGAATGATATTCGGTGGCAAAACAGCATAAATAAGTCTCGTCTCTTTATTTTGGATATTCAGCTAACCCGAAAGACGTTACGCACAATCTTGGAGTGAAGCATTTCAAATCTAAATGGATTCGTTAATACCAATTCAATCCGCAACAAGCGTTATTGTGTGCCCGCCCTCGCAAGCCTTTCCGCGCCTACAACACCCCACACCCTACAACATCACATCGATCAGCATCGCAAGCAGCATCGTGATATAGACCGCATGGAAACTCCCTGCGCCGCCAAGACTGATCCTTGCGCACCCTTCCCGCTCAGCATCGATCGTGCCGAGCACGGTGCATAGCCCGATCAGGACTCCTGAGACGCCTGCAACGAACAGGACCCTTGCAGCATCATCTGGCGCCAGCAACAGCGCGAGTAGAAGTGGCGCGACTCCGATGTAATCCGGAATCTTGATCCCGAACCCGCCATAAAATGTAGCCATGATATGAGTCACCGCTATCATAACAATGCAGATCTC
>DAOURL010000052.1 GCA_030625165.1 Methanosarcinales archaeon
GTAACCCTGCATCCCACCGAGAGAAGCCCTGATATCGCCGCGTACTCGATCATCTCTGCCGCCCTTCTCGTGTCGTGCCCAACGACGACGCTACTTCTGCCCGTGCCAACCGCACGTCCGATCCGGAGGGCTAATTCTGACGTAACCGCCTGATTCGTGATTCCTCGTATCCCGCTCGATCCGAATTTCATGATATCACTCCTGCCACCCTATCACTCTCACTCAACCGTAACGCTCTTTGCAAGATTTCTCGGCTTATCGATCTCGCAACCCCTGTGATGTGCGACATAGTATGCGAACAACTGGAGCACGACTGAAGAGAGGACAGGCGCGATCCACGGATCGGTATCAGGTATCCTGAGCACATAGTCCACGTATTTCGCAATCTCAGTGTCGCTCTCATTTGCGATGCCGATGACGGTTGCGCCTCTTGCCTTCACCTCCTTGATGTTCCCAAGCGTCTTTTCGTACACCGGATCCTTTGTCGCTATCGCAACCACAGGGACCCCGTCGTAGATCAGGGCAAGCGGACCGTGCTTCATTTCGCCTGCTGGAAATCCTTCTGCCGGGATGTAGGAGATCTCTTTTAATTTGAGCGCGCCTTCAAGCGCGGCTGGATAGTTTGCGCCCCTGCCCATGAACAGGAACTGATCCGCATCAGCAAACATGGTTGCGCACTTCCGGATATCAGGCGCACTGTTGAGCACACGCTGGATGTTCCCGCTCATCTGCTTTAATTCGTAGACGAAGTCGTTTACATCTGCCGTTGATAACGTCTTTCTCGCCTTACCGAGCTGCACTGAAAGCAGAAGCAGACATGCCAGTTGCGATGTGAACGATTTGGTGGCAGCAACACCGATCTCGGGTCCTGCTCTCGTTAACAGGCACTGGCACTCCCTTGTTATGCTGCTTCCGAGCATATTGACGATCCCGAGTTTCTGGCTACCCTTCGATCCTGCTTCCCTGACCGCTGCGAGGGTGTCAGCGGTCTCTCCCGACTGCGTGATCGCTATCACGAGATCGCCGCAATCGATGATCGGGTCTGTGTACCTGAACTCGGATGCGATCTCGACATCGACAGGGATCCTGGCAAACCGCTCGAGCACATACCTCCCAAAGAGCCCGGCATGGTACGAGGTTCCACATGCGATGATCACGATCCTCCTGACGTTCGGCAGCGCCACACCGAGATCGATCCCGTCTGCCGATATTCTTCCTGAAAACGTATCCCTGATGGTGTCTGGCTGTTCGAATATCTCTTTTAGCATGAAATGCTCATAACCACTCTTCTCTGCCGCCTCGGGATCCCATTCTATCGTTTCGATCTTCTTCTCAACAGAAACCCCCTCGAGCGTCGTGATATCGATACCGGCATCTGTTATTACGCCGATCTCCCCATCGTTCATGAAGACGACATCTCTCGTGTACTTAAGGATCCCGGATACGTCAGATGCCACAAAAAAACCGCCATCCCCAAGCCCAATGACAAGAGGGCTATCCTTCCGCGCGACAACGATCCTGCCCGGATCATCGACACTTATCGCCGCGAGTGCGTACGACCCGCGAACCATCGATAGCGCGTTTCGCACTGCTGATTCGAGATTGCCATCATAGTATTCCTCGATCAGATGCGGAAGTACTTCTGTGTCAGTCTCTGACCTGAATTCGTGACCCGATTCAATCAATTTGTCTTTGATCTCTGCATAGTTCTCGATGATCCCGTTGTGGACGAGAGCGATCCTGCCTGTACCATCCGAGTGTGGATGCGCGTTCTTGGTCGATGGTTTTCCATGCGTTGCCCACCGCGTATGCCCGATTCCGATGCGCCCCCCAAGCTCAGGCGTGATCGATATCAGGTCACCGACGCTTCCTTCGGTCTTGAATGTCCGGATCTCACCATTTTCATCGTTTAAGATGGCGATTCCGGCAGAGTCGTATCCGCGGTACTCCAGTTTCTTCAAAAGATCGAAGAGAACCGGCATGGCTTCGGATGTAACGCCCGTGAAAAATTCGCCGTCCCGAGCGTCGACGCCGGAGGCGTTAACGTCTGTGAAACACTTTCCGTCCCAGACGTCGACGGCGGAGCCGTTACCGAGATAACCGACGATACCGCACATATCACATCACCAGCGCATGGGGTGGTATCTGCTTCCTGATGACAGTACCAGTCTCGATCCTGCACTCTGTTCCGACAAGTGTGCCAGCCGCAGTCGAGACGTTGCATCCGACCCTGTTACCATCGCCGAGTACGGTACCGAGTTCGTCTGCATGGTGCAGCATCCCTTCCAGTTCTATCATCAGATTCTTTCCGCTCTCTGTGATGAAATGGCTCTCGATGAGGTTGTTCTCGCCTATAATGGAATTTTTTATGGTGCTTCCCGAGCCGATGTACGTATTATCAAGGATCACGCTGTTTCTGATGTATGTGAACGGCTCGATCGTGACATTGTCTCCGATGGATGTTGACGGCGCGATGACCACATTCGGACCGATCTCGCAGTCCCTTCCGATGATCACTGGACCTTTGATGTACGAACCCGCTCCGATGATCGAACCGCGGCCAACAACCACTCTATCCTTGATCGTACCATCCACCTCCGCGGTTTCGTGCACCGATTCATGGATGTCCTCAAGAATCCTTGCGTTCACACCGAGCAGATTCCATGAATGTATCACATCCATCCACGTATGATATGTTCTGTATGCATGGACCCCATATCCTGCATCGACCATCCGCTGTATCGAATCGGTGATCCCGAATTCACCGAGATCGGACCCGAGGGTCTCCTCGATCGCATCAAAGATATCCGGACCGAATATGTAGATGCCTGTATTGACATTGTGGACGTCCTTGAGCGTTAGACCCTCGATGATCTTTAGAACCTTCCCGCCCCTCTCCTCAACAAGCGCATATCCGGTGGCATCTGCTCTTGCTGCTGTCAGAATCGATACGCCTCCCGTGTGTTTCTCTGTAAGATCTGTAATCGTCTCCCTACTAACGAGATTGTCCCCGTTAAGTACGAGAAATTCACCCTCCACGAGATCCTTTACCTGCTTTATCGCGTATGCCGTACCGAGTTGCTGTTTCTGCTCCGCATATTCGATATTAACATCAAAATCCTTCCCGTTCCCGAAATAATTCATGATGCGCTCTTTTGCATACCCGACGACCATCACAACGTCCCTGATGCCGCTGTCGTGCAGCGCACGAACCACATACTCGACCGTTGGCTTGTTTGCGACCGGAAGCATAACCTTCGATCGCGTAAGTGTCAGTGGTCTGCACCGTACTCCTTCACCCGCAGCAAGAATAACCGCCTTCATCAGTGATTATCTATTGGTCTCTGCTTTAAATATGTTGCATGCTTTTTGCTCGATCATTTGCAAATCTTTGATATTTAATACAAATCACAGAATTCAAAAATGCTACCAGAACTTCGACGCAAGCGACCGCTTCGCGACACAATCTTCTTCGAATGCACAGAGCTCGCACGGCGCACCCTGCGCGCGGTCAGGCATCCTGCCGCCTTTGATCATCCGAACCCGGTTTCGCAGCTCGAGAACCCTGCGCCGGTCCCGGGGTCTGATAACCACCTCGCGTATCTCAAAGAACCGTGCGTACTCCACAAAACCGTACTCCACGACCTGTCCGAACCGATCTTCCACAAGCATCGAATAAGCCGTGATCTGCAGCCGGTCAGGTTTCCATACCCCGTTTTCAGGCTTCTCACCGGTCCTGATCATGTACGGCAGCACGCGGTCACCCACCCGCACCAGTTTGTCAGGAGACCCGGCGAGCCCGAGAGCGTCCGAATAGATTGCGTACTCGACCGCACACGGGGTTATCCTTGCGAGAAGTTCGTCCCTACCGGTCTTCCGGATGACGTCTGCGATCCGCGATCCGATTGCGCCGGTATCGAGACCCTCTGCTGCATCCCGGATCACGGAGCGATCCACACCTGCAAGTTCGGCACGATAGACTACGGGAAGGTCGTTTACGATGCGGTCAAGTTCGATCCGCAGCGCTTCTGGCACATCTTCGCTTGCACTTGCAGCGGCGCGGTGATACGTGAGCGCAAGTTCCTTTGAGAGGAGGTGGGCTAAGTATCTCGCATCCACATCCCGCTCCGCCGGTTCGCGGTCGTTGTGCCGACTACGGAAGTATACAAGGCGCGGACATCGCAGATAGGTGACGAGATCAGAGACAAGAACCGTGTCAGCCATCACTGAGCCGATCTGATCGTGACACCCTCCGCGTCCGCGTCCACCGAGATCAGCGTCTTCACATCACGTCCCGAGGCGCGCAATGCCGCTGCACCTTCGCCGCGCTCGATGACCACGACGATATCTGATACCTCGGCGCCAGCAAGTTCGAGCGCAAGGCTGACCGCTTTCATCGTACCCCCGGTACTGATCACATCGTCTACGACCAGCACACGGTCTCCTTTATTGATCCCATTCAGGTACAGCTCTCCCTTAGAATATCCTGTGCGCTGATGTACAGCAATCTCATTTGGGAGGTTGTACTGCCTTTTCCGGATGACCACAAGCGGGATACCGGTCTTCATGGAAAGCACTGTCCCGATCGGGAGCCCCATCGCCTCGATGGTCACGATCTTGTCCACATCGGTATCAGCCAGTTCGATGATGCGATCCGCAACCTCTGAGAGGAGTGCGGGTGTAAGTTCGGGTACGCCGTCCGTTATCGGGTGGATAAAGTAATAATATTCACCACGAAGCGTGATCGGCGCGTCTTTAAGCGACTTCGTGAGTATCGGAAGCATAGATTCCATGTTGCGATGATGCTACATATTCTTTTGGGATTGGTGGGATGTTCGCGGTTTTGTGGTGCTTGACCGGGCTAATGCCTCGGCACCGATTGCGGTAACTCGAAGTGGTTGTAACCGCATTACCAGTCTATTTCACGCTCTTGATGAGATCCCTGATTACCTGGTCCTGTGTGACCCCTGTCCGCTCTGCCTCGAACGACAGGATGATCCTGTGCCGCAGGATCGGGCACGCCATCGCATGAATATCCTCTTTGGATACGTAGTTGCGCCCATGAATCAGCGCTCTCGCCTTCGCTGTCAGTGTAAGCGCGATCGATGCACGCGGGGATGCGCCGTATTCGAGGTTCTCCCACTTCCTGGTTGCGGTCACGAGGTTGATCGCATGTGCCGTTAATTCTTCAGAGATCGGAACCTCCCTGGTCAGGCGCTGAAGCGCAATGAGCTCGTCCCCGCCGATGACACGGTTCACAGTCGGTTCGGATACGGACGTGTATCGATCCACGATGATGCGCTCCTCATCAAAAGACGGATAATTCATCAGTATCTTCATCAGAAACCTGTCGAGCTGGGCTTCCGGCAGCGGAAACGTCCCTTCCATCTCGATTGGGTTCTGGGTTGCAAGAATGAAGAACGGAGCATCCAGTTTATAGGTCTCGTTTCCAGCGGTGATCTGCTTCTCCTGCATCGCCTCGAGAAACGCGCTCTGGGTCTTTGGGGATGCACGGTTGATCTCGTCTGCAAGCACGATGTTTGAGAAGACCGGACCACGTTCGAATCGGAATCGCTTCTCTCCGGCGTGCTCCTCCACGATCATGGTACCTGTGATATCAGACGGCATCAGGTCAGGCGTGCACTGGATCCGGTTGAACGAGAGATCCATCGCCCTTGCTAAGGTGTTGATCATGAGCGTCTTTCCAAGACCCGGATAACTCTCGATAAGCGCATGTCCGTTTGAGAGCAATGATATCAACAGATGTTCCAGAGCGTCCTTCTGACCGACGATGACCTTGCCAACCTCACCCACTATCGAGTTGATGATACTTTCGGTGTTGTGGTACATCTCTGAGAGATCGGTTTGAGATGGTTCTTTCATGCAGATACTTGTTGACCTGTATTGATATAAATAAGACGCATGACCGGCGCGGGTCAATCTGCCCCACTCACGCCACACATACCCCCATCCGCGCCGCAATTACCAAAAACAACTGCGTCCGGTCGTATTAAGATTCATCGTTAAAATATTTATACGCAATGATCTCAAGAACTCCCCCATACCAATCTCGGGATATGGCGATCTCTTTTATTTCAAGTGAGATTAGAGCACTGGTGTCCGCCAATAGGGCGATCACGCAGTTAGGCCCTTTGCAACTTCATCAGCTTCCAGAAAAGACTCTAATATTGTTTCCTTATATACTTTGAGACGTTCTGCCTCTTTTGATCCGAGTAATGACCTTAAAGACTCATAACTTATCGTGCCTTCTGCGTATTTGGATGCTATCTGTCGCTTCACGTCCTTTAATTCGAGTTCTTCCCTGACCGAATCTGAAATCACGTTTTGCATATACTTCTGCTCGGTTTCAAAGTGTTCGCTCGCCACAGCCCCAATTTTCATATATAGGTCCTCAGAAAGTCGAAGTTCTATTGATTTAACCTGCATATCCGGTCACATCCATGTAATTGGACAGATTTGTGTATCTTCTTCAAATTAAATGGTGACCAAGTATCCGCCCCCACGGGGCATTCGTGCGATTCGTACAATTCGTGCCATTCGTGATCTACTGGTGCTGATTTTATCACGAATTCCACGAATGAAACGAATGACACGAATTTGGTCACCACCGAAGATGCATTTTACCATCGCTTTTGAAGTGGATATAGATTTGCTATAAATATTTGTATTTCCGAATAGCGGGGCAGGTCAACCCACCCACCTTCCGCCACTCCTACAGCCGCTTCGTCATCGCAACCTCATCGCAATCAGGAAACTTCGGGCATTTGATGCACCCGCCCCATACCTTGTGCGGAAGCGTCCCCTTATCCACCTCAACAAACCCGTGCCTCCGGAAGTAGTCAGGCACGCGGGTAAGCGTGAAGATCGTGTCGATTCCAAGCCCCTCTGCCTCACCCATCGATGCATGTAGCAGTTGCTGCCCGATCCCCTGATGGTGCGCATCCTGCCTCACAGCAAAGGACGCGATCTCTGCAAGACCGATCCAGCATACATGGAGGGCAGAGCAGCCGAGCAGTTGGTCGCTGCTCACACATACCGTGAAATCCCGGATATTGTCGTATAATTCGGCAAGTGATCTCGGGAGCATTACCCCGCCCTCAGCATACCCATTGATCAGTTCCTGCATCTGCGGGACATCCTGCACCACCGCCTTACGGATCAGATACTCCATGCGATTCCCCCTTGACAACTCATCACATCACCCATCACCTGCGTATCCGCCTTGAGATACCAAGGATCAGCACAAAGACGCAGGCAAACACAAAGATACTCAGCAGATACCGGAAGATCGTTGATTCTACGAGCTGTGTGTTCCATTTGCTACCATCGTCATCACCATCACCCTCGTCTGCGGATTCTGGCTCTTCGAACTGCGATAATCCACTTACATGCACCGAATCGTTGCCAAATATCCGATCCAGTTTTGCGATCAGGATGGTGCGGCGTTGCCCATCGATCTTCGTCGCATAAACGAATCGTTCGCCGTTTCCGCTCAGTTTCTCCTGTTTGATGATGTTATCGTCTTTATACAGTGTAAGAACAGCATTGTTATCGATGATAGAGGTTACTTCGAGTTCGTATCCTGCTTTCAAAGGTTCTCGCTCGCCCTTTTTGATGCTTATGGATACTGCACCGATCAGCGGGTAATCAAACGGCTTTCCAGGATCGCGGTACTGTTCAAGTATCATCGGAGCCGGCTCGCCGTCGCTCAAGTTCATCGATATCCATAAGATGTCGTAATCGATGCCGTCGATCTTCTTATCAAACAGGTAAAGCCCGGAGATGCTGGCGTTCCGGATCTCTTCGCTGCCGTTAAATATGCTGATCGCTGCATCATTCTTCCTGATGTCATCGATCGTTAGCCGATACCCCTGCTCCAGATCAATGGTATCTCCGGTCTCGACGCTGTCCTCGAGGTAGCAGATGGTAGCTTCATGCACATTTCCTGCGCAGATCGGGATGATCAGGAGTATTGCGAGTGTTATGAAGATGATGTGCGGGATTGATCTGTTCATGGTACTAATAGTTTGATTATCCGGTTATTATGCATTGTGGCAACACTGGTTTTCTGCGATACATAAATAGTGACTTCCTCCTCGCTACAAGTAACGGGGCTTCCTGATTCATAGCGGTTGCTCATGCAACCATCTCCACAGGCGTTAATTCCCCACAGTCCGCGGGTACATATCGGTTTTTGATGTTGATTGCGGCATTACGATCCCGATCCATGACCGCCCCACAGTCGGGACATCGGTATGTCCTCTGCGAGAGTGGCATCGACTGGATATTACCACAAATCGAGCATTGTTTTGATGTATTTCTCGGATTAACCAGTTCTACGACTCCACCAGCGTATTCTGCTTTGTAGGTCGTTAGACTGATTAATATTCCCCAAGATGCATCATGGATTGATCTTGCAAGATGATGGTTCTTGACCATGTTTTTGATCTGCAAGTCCTCAAATATGATTCTGTCGTATGTGTCTGTAAGTATCCGGCTCGCTTTGTGCAGATGATCTTTGCGGATATTCCTGATCTTCCGGTGTATCCGCACAACCTTCGACCTCTGCTTATTCCGGTTACTCGATCCTTTCTTTTTCCGGGATAGGTCTCTCTGCGCTTTCCTTAACTTTGAGTCGTACTTATCCAATGTTTTAGGATTCTCGATCTCTGTACCGTCTGATAGTGTCGCAAGTGTGGTTATTCCAACATCCACACCCACAGAAGTCTTGATCTCTTTTGGCTCCGGGTCTGGCAGTTCTACGCTGAAAGATGCGTACCACTGATCGCCGTCGCGCTTGATCGTGCAGGTTTTGATCTTCCCTTCGATCTCCCGATGCTGGAAGATTCTTATCGCTCCGATCATCGAGAGATGGAGTTTACCATCTTTGATCTTAAAACCTGTTTGGGGGTATGTGAAGCTATCGTACCGATTCTTGCCCTGAAATCGGGGGTATCCTGCCTTCTTATCCCCATTTTTCACGCGTCTAAAGAAGTTCTGGAATGCCTTATCGAGTCTGCGAAGGACATCCTGCGCAACCTGTGAATATACGCCAAGATTTAGGTATTTTAACTGCCCTGCCTGCCCGTTATAGTTTAATCCAATACCACAACGGTCGTAGGCATTTTTACGGTCTTCGAGCATCTCATTGTAGAGATACCTACAGGTAGTCAGGCAGTATGCTACTAGTTGTACTTGATCCTCTGTTGGATATAGCCGATATTTGAAAGTACGTCTTAGCACAATACTTATATTGGTTGAAGTGGTATATATAGTCTATGGAAGCCAAAACAACCAGAAGTTCAGTGTTTCACACTAACTATCATATCGTTTTTTGCCCTATATACCGACGCAAGGTTTTTACAGGAGATATAGCCGAATACCTTGAACAATTCTTTAGGAAACAAGTAGAAAAGAAGGGATGGACGTTAGTAGCAATTGAAGTTAGACCAGACCACATCCACCTATTCATCGAAGGAATTTCCCCCATCATCCGCTTATCTGATGTGGTGAAATATCTAAAAGGAACCAGTGGGTTATCTCTCTTCAGGGTTTTCCCAAAGCTACGCCAGAGATTCCGTAAAGGAAGGATATGGTCACGGAGTTACTATGTCGGGACCGCGGGAGAAGTGAGCAGTGAAGTTATTAAGAGATATATTGAGAGAGTGGAACATGACTAAAACCAACCACTCGGCGGCATTCATCCCCGCTACAAGTAGTGGGGTCTTCTGCCGCGTATCTATAAACTACAGCACATCCTACACAAAACCTCCCTTGGCAGCGGGAGGGCTGCACAACGCTGGATGCGTGGCAGTCTCGACAGAGGTGGTGCAATGATGAATGAATACATACAGATCGTAAGCGAAGGAAGAGACTTGAGCATAGAAGAGGCAGAGCGTGCCATCACAAGCATCTTTACGGATGCGACCGATGCCCAGATCGGCGCGTTCCTGATCGGGATTAAGATGAAAGGAGAGTCGATCAATGAGATCGCGGGATTTGCACGCGGCATGCGCGGGGCAGCACGCACCATCGCGCCGGATGTGGCAGGGACGCTTGTTGATACCTGCGGCACAGGCGGCGATGTCCACAACACGATAAACGTGAGCACGGCAGCAGCGATACTTACGGCAGCCGCAGGAATTCCTGTCGCAAAGCACGGGAATTACGCGATCACATCACAGTCCGGAAGCGCGGATGTGCTGAAAGCTCTCGGCATAAGAATCGATCTCCCGCCGGAACGGGTGAAAGAATGTATCGAGAAGGTCGGGATCGGCTTTCTTCTGGCACCGGTCTTCCATCCGGCGATGAAGCGTGTCGCAGGTCCAAGAAAGGAGCTTGGCGTGCGCACCGTATTTAACATCCTCGGACCGCTCACCAATCCGGCAGGTGCATCTGCGCAGGTGATCGGCGTCTTTGATCCCGCGCTCTGCGAGACGCTTGCAGAGGTGCTTTCGCTCCTTGGAAGCAAGCGTGCCATGGTCGTGCACGGCGATGGAATGGACGAGATCTCGAATATCAGCGAGACAATGATCGCATCGCTCGAAGACGGAGAGGTCTCGACGTACACTGTTAAGCCAGAGGATTTCGGGTTTGTGAGGGCGAAGGTCGCGGATATTGCAGGCGGGACTCCGGAAGAGAATGCTCAGGACATTATCTCGATATTCGAAGGAGCAGAGGGACCGAAGCGGGATGTTGTGGTGCTTAATTCCGGTGCTGCGATCTATGTTTCAGGAATGGTGTCTGATCTGGAATCAGGCGTTCGAAAGGCGGAAGAGGTGATCGATAGCGGCGCTGCGCTTGCTAAGCTGCGTGAGTTTGTGGAGTTTGCGAGTGCGACCTTGACATGATGGAACGACTCACATTATACTATAGATACTATAAAAAAAATAAAGTTAAAATAACGGATGCCGCGAATTGCAACGATCGCGGGAGTGGGGTTGGCGGGCGGTCTGGTACGATCGGATATGAAGGTTGGAATGGCTCCTGCGTAAGCATACGATCTGATCCGTGCCCATCTGTGTTGATGTCTACGCCGCTGCTGGCTGCGCTGCTATTCGCTCGCGCTTCACAGATCGAAAAATCATTTACCGGAATCGATAATCTCCATCGCCACCTCTGCCGCCCGCTCGCCAGAGAGCATCATCCCGCCAAAGATCGGACCCATCCGGTGACCCCCGGAAACAGAATTTGCTGCCATGCCGGAAACAACCAGCCCCGGATAGACCTCTTTTGAGAAATCGAGAAGCGCTCTCTCGCCGCGTTCAGCCCACATCGGCAGTTCGCCATGAACCTGCAAGGCGTCCGGGATCTTCTTGGAAACGATCCTGCAGACCTCGGCATCGTGCCCTGTGCCATCGATCACGACCTTCGACCGGATGGTTAGCGGATCGACGTGCAGCCGTGCCGCGGCAACCGAGGTCCAGTTGATTACGAGTCCCGACACACGGCTCTCTTCCCGGATCATCACATCCTCGACGCTTATCAGGTTAAAGATCTTCGCACCAGCCCCGATCGCGGCCGCTGCGATCCGGCAGACCGATTCGATCGAATCCGCAACATAGACCCCCTCTTCGTATTCGGTGTACGCGATCCCGAATTCATCGAGAAACCGGCGTGCTTCCTCCTGCACAACAATCCTTGGAAACATCATGCCGCCGCCCCACATGCCGCCGCCGACCGAGAGATTCCGCTCGAAGACCACCACATCGATGCCTGATTTTGCGAGCGTGTACGCAGCAACGAGATTCGCAGGTCCTGCGCCGACGAGTGCGCAGTCGATATCGGTGCAGTTGAGGAACGATTCTGTGAATTCGGTGACGATTGCTCTGGTGATGCTGATTTCATCGATTGTCATGGTTGCCTGTTGGTAATACTGCTACTTTAACCCAACCATTCATGGAAGCGGTTTTTTATATGCAGAAAATCCCGAAATCGTGCGAGTTTGCGATATTTATTGGATTTGGGGGCTAAACTGGCATTTCGTATCTTTTTCACCAGAGATGCATCTTTATTCACCGCATAGGCAACTTTAAATATCCGCAAACCGTTTTAGTCTTATGGAAGTCCCTTACGAACTTCTTGGCAGGTTCTTCGTCTTCTTAGCAGTTGCCGTCCTTCTGGCGACGGTGCTGGCGCTGCTGCTCGGCGTTTACAGTTTTAAGAGGCATAAGATCGTATTTCCGAATTTCATCCTGTTCATGCTGTATCTCTTCTACTCGCCTGCAAAGTGGATTTGCAGGGTGTTTTACATCAAAGAAGAACTCGTTGACGAGATTCTCATCGAACTTAAGAATGCGATGATGCTTGAGAAGTTCAAGCACACGAAAGAGCGGCGTGCCGTCATTCTGCCACAGTGTATGAGGCATCCGGAGTGTAAGGCGCGGTGCGACCCGATAATCGGATATGAGTGCAAAAAGTGCGGCAGATGCGACATCGGACGCATAGCAGAAGCGGCGGAAAAATATAATTTCAAATTATTCGTTGTGCCGGGCGACAGTTTCGTAAGGAAGATTATGCAGTCCTACAGACCTCATGCGTGTCTCGGTGTGGCGTGTTACAACGAATTAGCAGAATCGATGCAGGAGGTCTCGAAGGCTGTACCGGTTCAGGGCGTCTCTCTGCTGCGGGACGGCTGCTACGACACAAAGGTGGATGTGGACGAGGTGATCAAGAAGATGGAGATGTGTTGTGATGTATGACCTGATCGGGATTGCGATATCGGTAATCATAGTCGTATCCGTCGTTCTGGCGCTGTTGGCTCTGGTCATCAGCCGGATCAGTCTCACCAGGAATGTCTGGCTTGCCGGGGTCTTTGCAGACATCCTCGATTTCTTCTATCTACCGATCAAAGCAGTCTTTCAGAGGTTCGCAGATACGAGAACGCTCGATACATGGATGGTATCGCTCAAGAACATAGCGCACAGGTCTGCTTTTGCAGAGACGAAACACCGCCTGCTGCTCACCCCGCACTGCATGAGGTCGCTCGACTGCCCTGCGCCATCGACACGCTTCGGGATCCAGTGCAAGGGGTGTGGCAAGTGCATCTTTTCGAGGATGATGGAAGATGCGGACCGGTTTGGCTATACTTTATACATCATCGCAGGTTCGTCGTACGTCCGCCATATCTTAGAGAAAGAGTCAGCAGACGGCGCGCTCCTTGTGGCATGCAACTATGAGTTAAACAAGGTCATGCGGTCACTTAAACGCAGGAAGATCATGACTTATGGGGTTCCGCTTCTAACAGATGGCTGCTACAATACCGAGGTGGATTATGAAAACCTGATAGCGGTGCTGGAGAGTTTTGGAGCGCCCCATTCAGGTAACCGTCGCAGCCAATCCGGAAAATCCTGAAGCAATTCGGGGTAAACGCAAACATTCGTGACCTCTCGATGCTGATTTTATGCCTTCGGCGCTGCTCGCTACGCTCACAGTCACGAATGTCACGAATCGAGTAAATCGGCGAAAGTCACCGGATTTGTAACTACTCAAGTACCTAAAACACTATCATGAGACTTCACCTATACCGGCACTACCTGACCCGGGACATACCGGAACCAAACAGGGAATTTAACCGCGGAGGGCGCAGAGGAACGCGGAGGAGGCTAAAAACTCTTGCGTTCCTCTGCGTACTCTGCGGTTATTTTTCTTGACAGAAAGCACAGGATC
>DAOURL010000064.1 GCA_030625165.1 Methanosarcinales archaeon
ATGCGGGGCTGAGTCGGGATTCACCTCGCAAGAACTATTCTTCAGAAAAACATCCATGCTGTTCATCAGGAGTTTTCGGACGACAACGGACGGATAGTTCACATCCCGGAATCGCAAAGATGCGCCACCCATGTTAGAGCTGACATTCCGCACGTGTTTTTAAAAAAAGATCTATTTTTGCAAATGGTGTATAGCGGCTACTGACCGGGATTTTGGGTTTTTGAAGATAATCGCTTTAGTATAATTCATAGTTTTACATAAACATGTAAAGCATTCCCTGTTGAAATCGAATAGGTTGTGCCACTACAGTATAAAAATAATATTTTATGGATATTCAAAACCGTTATCAGTAGAAATTATGAAAAATGGATGGTGACCTGCGGAATGTCAGTTTAAGACCTGCACACGCGTTTGGCAAAGCTATCTTCAGACCCGATCATACTGCCGAAAGTTACAAAAAACAGTTGCGGTTTGGTATATTTATCACCGCGGAATACGATCTGTGAAAGCATGCGGTGCAGCCATTTCACATGCGGACCCAGATTAAAGGTTGTTTTACAAAGGGAGGATTCATTCAAGAGATTCCGCCCGATGTTTGAGGACGTTCGGCATCACCACTAAAAGGGAATAGACTCAAACACCGGCAAACACCACTAACACTTGACCGCCAAAGACGCGATGCTGTCAGGTTATCTCCGCAGCCATCACCGCATCGCAGTCGCCACTGATCGTTATGATTGTGAGATTCAGGTCGCCCTGGTTGAATGCCACAGCGCACTCGAGATTATCGGTCGTGTTCGCTGCAAGTTCGTTTACGCGGGCGGTTGTATTCTCACTGATGCCGCTGCATGTGATGGTGCGCTCGCACCCGTCGCCCACAGTGCGCACTGAAGCATAATACTGGTCTGCAACGGAAGAGTGCATCCTCACTTCCTGATACGGCGCATCAAGATCCACCGCCATAAGCAGTTGCTCAAAATTCGGATATGCGTTCGGTGCGCTCTCATCATCGATCACATCTGCTGTCGCCTCGATCTTGCTGCGCGGACCAATGATGCACGGATCGCCCATGATGTTGCACATATAATCACCATTTATATCCTTCTGGGGTCGTATGAACATGTGATAGTTATCGTACTCGTATGGTCGCAAAGCGATGTATTCGAATGCGAATTTCCTCGGGTCCAGTGTGTGCATCCCGATCCATGCGTTGTCCCAGAAACCGGCATAGTATGACTGAGAGATGTTTGTACCGTAGAACTCGTGTGGGATAATTATCTGCCGTTCCACGAGCGGTTTCATAAGCGGCGTCCCTTCCAGATCCCCTGCACGGACGTACTGTGCCATAACCACACCCGGCGGGCTCGCATTAAGCCCGTCCGCTATCGAATCAAGCGGATGATCGACAAGTTTTCCAAATTCACCCAGTGGTGTACGAGCGTCACTGCCGGGCGGTTGTGTGGGCTGGGCTGCATTAGCAGGTTCATCATCCCCCCAAAAAAGAGGCATCAGTGGGGATAGTACCATCATAAGTATCATTAGCGCGGCAAGCGTCAGTATAATAAGGGTGGATGTCTTGTATTTCGCCATACGAGCCAGTATTGGTAGCAGGCGTTATTAATCTTGTCAGGGTCTGGGCTTACGGTGTCCCGCTTTTCATGATCTTCATAACCTCGTCCACCCGATCCACGATCTCCTCAAACGATCTGGCAGTGGCAGAATTGATCTCCAGCACAAATGGAATGCCGCTGTCGCCTGACCTTACAACCAGCGGATCGAGCGGCACCCTTCCGAGAAACGGCACGCCCATCTCCTCAGCAACGCGTTCTCCGCCGCCTTTCCCGAACAGGTCGATCTCGCAATCGCAGTGCGGGCAGACAAAGCCGCTCATGTTCTCGATGATCCCGATGACCGGAATCTCCAGGTACCGTGCCATGTTTACTGCCTTCCTCGTATCGAGGAGCGCAACATCCTGAGGCGTGGTGACGATGATCGCGCCATCGACATCTATCAGCTCTGCAATGCTCATCGGTTCGTCGCCAGTTCCGGGAGGGAGGTCGATTAACAGGTAGTCGAGCGCGCCCATCTGATCCCACCGCATCTCCTCGATGAACCGCCGTATAAAGTCTGTTCTGAGCGGACCGTGCCACGGCACAGCAGCGTCCTTTTCGATCATGAAAGCCATCGACATGACCGAAAGTCCGTGATCGCAACCGAGTGGCAGGTACACCGGTATCAGGAGCTCTTCGTCTGCTGATGGGAGTTCATCCTCGATATTTAGCATCTTTGGTATGTTGGGTCCTGTGATGTCGGCATCGAGCAATCCGACATTCTTCCGGTTCTCGACCAGCCTGAGCGCAAGATTGACCGCGACCGTGGTCTTGCCGACGCCGCCCTTGCCGCTCATGATCATGATCCTGTGTCGTATCGGGTCTTTTTCGTCTGTTTCGGTCATTGTGGTGTGATCCTCTCAAATTAAGTTAATTCGCCGGTCAACCCTTAAATATCACACGCGCGTCCACAGCCACCACACCCCTTTCACACGCGATGAGCGGGTTTATATCGAGTTCGAATATCTTCTCTTTCGCAGCCATCTCAGATACTTTCAGTATGGTATCAACTATCGCGCCCACATCGCATCCAGCCAAAATCGAGCGTCCCCTGATCTCCTCGGTCATCTCGATCGCATCCTGCTTTGTAAGCGGAACTATCCTAAACGAGACATCGTCGAGCACCTCAACAAAGACCCCACCAAGCCCGAACATCACGGCATGACCGAACTGCGAATCGCATTTTATCCCGATTACGATCTCGGTTCCACGCGGCACCATCTCCTGGACGAGAACTCCATCGATTCGTGCGTCTGGAGCGTGTTTCTTCGCATTCTCCGCAAGCGTATTATATGCAGCGCCCACGTCCGGCTTCCCCACATCGAGAAGGACGCATCCGGCAGCGTTCTTATGCGCAATATCCGGAGATGAGATCTTCATTGCAACAGGAAACCCGATCTCGCGTGCAAGCAAAATCGCATCCTCCCTGCTCCTTGCCACGGCTTCTCTTGTTACTGGTATCCCGTACTCTGCCAGCAGTTTTTTCGATTCGTGTTCGGTTAATATCTTCATCTCTTCTTCAAAATCCTTTTGTAACGCACCAGATTATTAAGTGCGACTACCGCACGCTCTGGCAGCGGATAGTTTGGTATTCTGTTCTCTTCTAAGCGTTTTACCGCCGTCCCAATACCTTTTCCACCGATCCATGATGTTATCACCGGTTTATCACATCCCTCTCTTGCATCGATCACTGCCTCTGCCGGCAGGCACGGATCAACCATCTCGGCATGGACATATATCACCAGAAGAGCGTTTATTCCCGGATCAGAGAGCATGATATCCGTAACATCCTTAAACATCTCGTAGCTGCCATCCCCTGCCGTATCCAGAGGATTCGCGGGCGTTGCGATCGCCGGAAGCACTCCTTCCAGCATCCGAACCGTAATCCCTGACAGGTCTGGAAGATGGAGCCCAAGGTCTTCAGAGAGATCTGCTGCGAGAATTGCAGCACCGCCACCGTTCGAGATGATCCCGATGCCATCATCAGCGGGCTGAGAGATCGAGAGCGCAAGCGCAGAATCGAACAGTTCCTCGATCGTCCATGCGCGGATGACCCCCGCCTGCTTAAATGCCCCGTCGTAGATCCGGTCGGTGCCGGCAAGAGAGCCTGTGTGCGACAGTGCCGCCTTACTTCCTGCCCGCGATCTCCCTGTCTTGAGCGCGATTACCGGCTTTCCGATCCTGCTTGCGACATCGATGAATCGCCTTCCCCGCTCTATCCCCTCGATATACATCATGATCGTTTTTGTGTGCCGATCAGCACTCAGATGCTCCAGAATGTCGGAATCATCGACATCTGCCTTGTTCCCGACCCCGACGACGAGGTGAAGCCCCATCTGCTGGCTTGCCGCCCAGTCCACAAGTGCGAGCCCAAATGTTCCGCTCTGGGTCACAAACGAGATTCCACCCTTCTCTGGCATCTGCGGGATGATGCTCGCATTCAGGTGGAGATGCGTGTTGATGAAGCCAAACGTATTCGGACCGAGCATCCGCATCTCGTAGTCCCTTGCAATATCGCGGACATTGTTTTCAAGTTCCCTATTCCCGACCTCGCTGAAGCCCGCTGATACGATCACAACGCCCCTGACGCCTTTTCTCCCGCATTCCTCCAGAACCGCGGGGACGCTTCCTGCAGGAACCGCGATTATGCCGAGATCAACTCTATGAGGGAGGTCGAGAACCGAAGGATAGCACCGCATCCCCAGAACCTCTCCTTCGTTTGGGTTCACCGGATAAACCTCTCCCGAGTACCCCGCCGAGATGATGTTACCTAATATCCGGTATCCCCATTTTTCACGATTCGAGGATGCGCCGATCACTGCAATCGAATCCGGTTCAAGGATCTTTGAGAGCATGATGTTATGCGGTCAGATGTTATATGCAACCGCGGTAGCTCATCGCAGAGACTACCCGTTCCTTTGCGATCATTTCAGCGGCATCCCGCGGATACAAACCCTCGCTGTACGTTTTATCGAGGATTGTCTTTGTGTTCGCTCTTATTTTACTCTTGATTTCAGAAAAAGCCCCTTTCTCGCTCCCGCGCCTGTACTCGACCGCAGCCGCGATGACGCCGCCCGCATTTGCTATGAAGTCGGGGACCGATAGAACGCCCCTCTTGTGAAGCGCCTTCTCGGCACTGAGCGTTATCGCAATATTCGCGCCCTGGAGTACGAGCTTTGTGTCAAGTGTGCCGACGTTTCGCTCATCGATGACGTCAGGTCTTGCAGCAGGAACGAATATATCGCCCGGTATCTTCAGGAGATCCTCTGTCTTCAGCTTTTCCGCGTCCTTGTAATAGATGACAGACCCTTTCTCTTCCTTCACCTGTATCAATCCCGAAACATCGATGCCATCCTTATTATATACAGTTCCGCTTGTATCGCTCGCAGCCACAAGAATTACGCCCTTCTCTTCGAGAAATCGCGCCACATTCTTGCCCACGTTCCCGAACCCCTCGATAACGAGTCTTGCGCCATTCAAATCCAGATCTATGTACTCCTTCGCAACTTCTGCACATTCTGCGATCCCGAAGCCGGTTGCCCCAATCTCATCGAGCGGGATTCCGCCAAGCACTCTCGGAAGACCGACAGCCCGCTTTATTTCATCGAATATATATGCCATGCAGGATTCGTCGGTCCCCATATCAGGACCGGGCGTGTAATCGTGAAGAGATTCGATCGCTCTTGCGAACATTCGTATGAGGCACTCTTTATCCTCTGTCTTCGGGTCAGCGATGATTCCAGCTTTGCCGCCCCCGTGCGGGAGCCCTGCCGCGGCATTCTTAAGCGTCATCGCCCTTGCGAGTCGCTTTATCTCTGTTGTGGTGATATCCGGAGCCATCCGGACGCCGCCAATGGCAGGTCCTGCGGCAGCGTTGTCGATTACCACGATCGCTCTTAATTTTGCGACGGGTTCGTAGATGTGGATTATCTTCTCGGGTCCGAGATCGTCAGTGTATTCCTCAAAGATTGTTTGGCTTACGTCCATGGTATCAGATCCTCCTCTTTGCCCGGCAGTTCTGGCATTCTGTGGTTCTCTATCTTTAAGACAATGCGATAAAACTTACGTATATGTTGACCGCATACCAGATCCTCACAACAATCAGTGATACGGTCTGGGATCCGTTCATGATGGTTCTGTTAATCGGGACCGGCATATTCCTTACGTTCAGGTTACGGGGGATTCAGGCACGTAAACTGGTGTATACCCTCCGCCTCATGCTCGAACGTAAAGAAGAGGGTAGGGGCGACATATCGCCATTTCGCGCTTTGATGACCACGCTTTCGGGCACCATCGGCACAGGCAATATCGCAGGTGTCGCAACCGCAATCTCACTGGGCGGTCCTGGAGCGATCTTCTGGATGTGGCTGACCGCTATTGTGGGGATGGCGACAAAGTTCGCTGAATGCACACTTTCCCTACATTTCAGGAAAAAACTGCCCGACGGCACCATGATAGGCGGACCATTCTATTATCTTGAGCGCGGGCTTAAAAACCCGCGATTGGGGCTGGTTCTGGGCATGGCTTTTGCTGCCGCTGGCGCATTTTCATCGATTGGCGGAGACAATATGGCGCAGGCTAACTCCGTAGCCCTTGCACTGAAGGACACATTCCATATCCCTGGAATTGTCACTGGCTTGCTTCTGGCACAGGCGGTGGGGATCGTCGTTATTGGCGGGATTGCGAGACTCGGGTATGTGGCCGGAAACCTGGTACCGTTCATGGCAGTTCTTTACATTTCAGCAGCCCTGGTTGTTCTGGTATTGAACTTTAAAGAGGTGCCAGGGGCTTTTTTGCTGATAATCGAGAGCGCCTTAACAGGACAGGCTGCAGTCGGCGGATTTGCAGGGGCTACTGTTGCTCATGCCATGCGGTTCGGGATCGCAAGAGGCATCTTTTCTAATGAAGCAGGTCTTGGAAGCGCGCCCATGGCACATGCCACTGCAAAGACCGAGCGCAGCGTCAGGCAGGGATTGATCGCCATGCTTGGACCATTTATAGATACCATCGTGGTCTGCACTATGACCAGTCTGGTCATCGTATCCACAGGAGCATGGGAGACTGGCAAGACCAGTACTCGCTTGAGCATCCATGCATTTAACTCAGAGTTGGGATACGCCGGCGATCTGGTGATAACTCTTGGTATGGTGCTCTTTGCCTTCACAACCATCCTGACATGGTCGTTCTATGGCAAGCAGTGCATCTCATACTTTGTAGGAAAGGTGTCAAAAGATGTCAGATTCTACAGGTTTTCCATTGTGGTGTATTATTCCATATTTCTGGTGGGAATCATTGTGGGCGCGGGTGTGGTGGACCTTCCGAATGCGGATGCCTGCCTTGAGGCTATCTGGCTGTTTGCGGATATCAACAATGCCCTGATGGCACTTCCCAACCTGATAGGGTTGCTTCTGCTGAACAAGATCGTGGTGGGAATGGTTAAGGATTATTTTAAGGCGTGAGTGGGCGAAACCGGGTGGGGGTGCGTAGAGGGCGACCAGGTTTAAGTATCATGGTGATGCTACTAAACGCATGGGACGATCTGCTTTGCATCGCGGGACTAATGTGTCTTTGCTGATTTGTACCAGTGAACTTGCCGGGGCAGACGGTAAGATAAACGTGGAATCGCTATGTGCGGGCTCTGGACTTAAGTCCGGGGTTTGGTGACTTATGCTGAAAACGGGCACGTAAAAAATAGTAGTTAGACAAGTAACTGAGGAGTTGTTAAGTAGTCGTGGCTTAATTTAGAGTACTAAAAGAATCGGCTTTTTTGGGGTGTTTATTGGGAACTTTGCTTCTAAAATCCTCATTATTCTATACATTTATCTTTATCTAAAAGAAAGATAAATTGTTTCCCTCTCGTGTGCTTGCGTAGATAACCTAATTTAGCTAAGCCCAAAAGATCTGTTCTTGCGGTTTGGTAGGTTATATTATAACGTTCTTGCATTTCTCTTACAGTTGTCGGTCTCTCATTTTTAGTCAGAGTGATAATCACGTCTGCTTGGCGGAAGTTTAGATTAGGATTATTTTTTATCGTTTCAAAAATCTTCTTATTTACCGACTTTGTTTTTTCAATGTACTTTTCGAATGATTTTAACGCAATATCGAGTTGTCTCAAGTTGAATTTTACAAAATAAGTAATGTCATTATTGTCTGTTTCGGAGTAAATATATGATCGCGTATATTTAACTGGCGCATTTTTTATCGCAGTGGATACTGCAACATACTCCAACCAATTATATCTTTGAGAAATTAAATACCAATAGAATAAAGCTCTTGCAGTTCTTCCGTTTCCATCATTGAATGGATGTATATATCCTATTACATAATGAAGCACTATTGCCTTAACAATAGGATGAAGATAAAATTCAGTGGGCTCAGTATTGGCAAAACCGCAAATTTGTTTTAGGAGTTTGTTGATGCTACTGTGGTCAGGTGGCTCGTAAAGAAGCTGACCTTCATCTCTTGAGTATACTTTAACCTCATTATCTGTTCTAAAAGCTCCTTCATACTCTTTTTTTTCAAGAGTATCTTTAGTTATTTTTTTATGAACATCCAGAATAAGTTCTAATGTTAATGGTTGGTTTGGTTGCGTATTTTCTTTAAGGTACATCATCGTAATGTAATTGTTCAGTATCATTTGTTCAGAAGGGGTCTTAGGTTTCCTATTTTCTCTCAACATTTGTTTTGCGACTGCCCTTGTTGTAGCTGCACCTTCCAACTGGCTAGAAGCTATTGCTTCTTCCATCAATGAATTGACTAAATATTTTCTTTTTAAGTCAACTGATGGCATACGAGATTCAAAGTCAATTTTACCTCCAACTCGCATATCTAAGCCATGAAGCGCCTTCTCAATCAGCGGAGTTTGAACATAATTCAGTGTTAAACCATCCAGCCTAATCGCTCTATTATTAAATTCCCTAACTAACTTGGCATAACCCCATAACAGTTTAAGATTAAACTTAACGTACTTAAATCTCATTGGGAGCTCATCCCAATGCAAATATTTTGAATTAACAATATCTAAATATGGTTTAAGCTCTTCGATAGACTTACTATCGCTTTGTCCTAACAACTCATATATTTCCTCATCATCGGGTGGTTTTTCTGGAATTCTCACAGTTACACACGCTCTTTATCTACTTCTACTAATTTGACATTCATTAGTATTCATTTAACTATTTGTCTTGTAGATAAAGTTATCTACTAATTTGACATTCATTAGTACTCATTAGTATTCATTAATGTTGTTGAGTTTTGGTTCAATTAGGTTTTCTGGAATGAGGATTTGATTTTTAATAGAGATTCAGGATTTACGCTTATTTAGTGCCCGTATTTTTTCTTTCCTATTCTCATGCAGCCTCCTGATGCCTTCGATTTCTAATCGAGGGTCTTTGACTTCGAGATGCTGTCGTTGTGTGCGCGGAGGTCGGTGAACGAAGGATTCTGTAGGATGCGTGACTTATCGGAAAGTCCAATGAAAATGAAAAACTCAAAAAGATTTATGTACCTTGTAAGGCGAGTCTTACATACAGCGAAGTGATCGAAATGATAAATGTTGCAATAACAAAACTCAGTTCTAAAGGGCAAATAGTGATTCCTTCTGAAATGAGAGATGATTTTAGTAAAGGGGAGAAACTTGTCATAATCAAGAGCGGAAAACAATTGATCTTGAAAAAAGTAAGCGATTTAGATAAGAACTTCGAAGAGGATCTTGCTTTTGCTAAAAAAACAGAAGAAGCCTGGCAGAGTTATAAAAGAGGGGAATTTGTTTTCCTGCCTGCTGACAAATTTCTTGAAGAGCTGGAAAAATGTTAGAGGTAGAGCATAACCCCAATTTTTTAAAAAAGATACATAAAATAAAAGATAATTCTATTAAAGAACGAGTTAAAAATCAAATCAAAAAAATACTAGAAAATCCCGAAATCGGAAAACCGATGAGATACGTAAGAAAAGGAACAAGGGAACTTTATATGGGTTCTTTTAGACTGTCTTATGCTTATCTAAAGGACGAAAATAAAATAATCTTTTTAGATCTATACCATAAAGATGAGCAATGATTTTTTGTCCACCAATTCATTTAAGTGCTACAAGTATGCGCCAGATACCCCTCCCGAAGAAACATGACGATATCAATCATTCACCCACCCCACAGCGGAGTTTTCAGGAAATACCGCATTTCCAAATTTTATCGCAGGAACAGTTTGTGCATAAACAAATATATTCCGGAATCAGCCAGATATAACTACCATTCCTGCCAAGAGGTATTACAGATGTCAAAAGTGGTCTATGCTGAAATGGATGTGAGACCCTGGTCTATGTAAAATTCTTCAGATGCATAGGATGCAAAAGTTCCTATTCCCCTGATAAGATCCGGGGATGCCCGGTCATGAGATGTCCGAAGTGCAATTCTGCGCTTGATGCCGAGTATGACTACAAATCGATACAGCGTACGATTCGCAAGGACGAATTCATGCGCGAGTGCCCGGGTCACTGGAAATACTGGCCATTCATGCCGGTCGGCGATCTCTCCAGGATCGTGACGATGGGCGAGGGTGGTACGCCTCTTGTTGACCTGACAAGACTGATGCCGCAAACAAAGAAGTTTCTTGTGAAGTACGAGGCAGCCAATCCAACGGGCTCGTTCAAGGACCGCGGCTCATCGCTCGAGATCACAAAAGCGGTCATAGGGGGGAAGACGAGAGCGGTGATCGCAACAACAGGGAATATGGGGTCTTCTGTCGCCGCATTTGCCGCATTTGCCAGACTGAGATGTAAGATCATCATCCCCGATTTTGTGAACACGGCGAAAATCATCCAGATGAAGGCTTATGGCGCTGAGATCGAGCTCACAAGTGGCGACTACGCAGATGCCATGAATATCGCCGAGAACCAAGTCCGCAGCGATCCCGAGTCGTTCCTGGCAGGCGACTACCCGTGGCGGTGCGAGGGCACAAAGACAGTGGGGTTCGAGATCGCTGACCAGATGTACTGGCGCGTTCCGGATGCTGTGATCGCGCCCATAGGAAACGGCACCCTGATCTGGAGCGTGTGGAAGGCATTTAAAGAACTGATGATCACCGGGATCACTGATGCACTGCCGCTCATAATAGGTGTTCAGGCAGAGAGGTGCGACCCAGTCGTGAGGGCATGGGAGGCGCGGACTGACACGATCGTGCCGATAGAAGATCCAATAACCGTTGCCTCTGCAATCGCATGTGGCACCCCGATCGATGGTCTGCTTGCATTAAAGGCAGTCCGCGAGTCAGGCGGCGCCTGCATAAGGGTGACTGATGCGGAGATCCTTCGAGCAAGAGATGAACTCGGATCAAACGGCGTCTTTGTTGAGCCAAGCGGGGCTGTTTCTTTTGCAGGAGCAAGGAAGACCGGTGATCTGTTGGACCGGAAGACGGTTGTCTGCATCGCAACAGGGCACGGACTCAAGGATATGTATGGCATCGAGTGATGTGATGCTGCTGATGCTGCCTCATGACTTTACCTCCTGGGTGGGAAATGCTCCGGAAGTGCCGAAACCCATTCTAAGCTCGATCTTCGCCTCCCTCTTCAGTTCCTGCATCTTCCTGTAAAACTTATCAACCCAGTGATCCAACATGCTCCGCCTGACCCGCGTCTTTCTGTCCACTATCGGTTCCCCGTCTACTCTCCCCACGAACTTAGACTCCTTCTCGATCAGGCGTTCGAATCGCCTCACAACCACTGGAATCTTGCGGTCGATCAGCCAGGTATAGCTCTGCTTCACGGTTTCGGCGGTAGTGAGATGGTCCAGATACGATTCTCCAATACTGTGAATCCACCCCTCACATTTGGTAGCATCATCAGGTGGTACCCCTGCAAGGAAGGCATCCAGTCCACCATCTGTCAGATACTCCAGATACGCCCTCCCAACCTCACTGAGCCAGTCCTGATATTTATCCCTGAGCATACCGATGATCTTTTGCTGGTCAGTTGCCCAGTTCCGGTTTTCTCCAGTCCCATACATCCGGTTGAGCCGATCTTCGAAGTCCGGGATGAGTTCCCTGACAAAATCATCATCGATTGAAAGGAGTCTGATCCGCCGCATGAGTTCGTCATAGCGTTCGCGCTGCTTGATTGCCGTAGTGTGGCTCATCATCACATCATCGTCCCTAATGATATGGAAATCCGGGATCGCCTGCCGCACGAGTTCCTCATGGTGGGCATCGACCCTGTTTCGCGTATCGATTAACGTATTCAGGCGGCTTATGTAATAGTTGATCTGACTGGTATCCTTCCCTGTGACCGGATCGATCCATTCCCAGAAGATCGGGATTCTCACCAGTCCAAGCTCGACCCTTCCGATCTTCTCACGTTTGTCCTTTATCTCGTAAGCCGATGCCAGATCGGCGCCGACGAGTTCCTCGATCGTCGAGATGTCGGCGCCCTCGCTTTTTCTCGAGGGCCAGAGTTTTTCATCTACAGTCAT
>DAOURL010000011.1 GCA_030625165.1 Methanosarcinales archaeon
CGAGGGCTGGGCATTATCGGAAAAAGTGAATTTGAGCGATGATTTCATCGTAACCGAACTTGTATCAGGAGAACACCTGAGCGCGAGCCTGATCCTCGGCAAAACCGTGCTTCCGCTCACCGTGAACAAGCAGATGGTCGAGATCGGAACAGAGACCATCGAGTACAACGGCGGGGTTGTGCCGTACCAGACACCACGGTGGGACGAGGTTATGGATACAGCCGCAAAAGCGGCAGATGTGCTTGGGTGCAAGGGGTATGTCGGAGTCGATATCGTTGCAGGCGACGAACTCTATGTGGTGGATGTGAATCCGCGCCCGACGACATCGATACTCGGGATCGCAAAGGTTATCGATCACGAGATAGGGGATCTGATCATAAGGGCAGGACTCGGGGATCTTCCTGAGTCGGTCGGGATCACAGGGACGTTCGAATTCACAAAAGAGATGCTTGGCTGTATTTTTTTACAGGATTCCCAGTGACCTGATTGCACGACAGTTTGTTGTTGCACAGTCGAATAAAATAATTGATCGTCCATAAGCCGTGTAATGCATGGATCGATCCGCACCCGATACAAAAAAATTGTTCCGGGTGTGCGCATCGCCTGTTGAACCATTGCGGTTCAGCAACACGAAATGCACGCCCGTAACCTGATGTTAAACTTCAAACGATTTATAATTCAATCTGATATAGACGCGATTGCAAACCGTCTCATGACTTTGTCAACTTTAATCTTGACGTTGTCTCCGATCTTTGCGCCTGGCACAAAGATCACAAAACCTTGTACACGGGCTATGCCATCTCCTTCTCTGGCAATGTCTTCTATGGTGACATCATACTCCGTGCCTTCGGCAACTGGTGCATCGTAGGATTCTCCTCTAAACAATTTTCTTCCTCCTTCTTAGTTTAAACCAACCAACTTAGAAAAGCGCACAGAACTGAACTACTCAAATCCCATAAGCTGCATCGATAAATCAATTGATCAACCACAACTTGACGCTTCCAGTACATAACCTTTTCGTATGATTGGGCTTTGGGACAATATTACTCAACCGACAGCTCCATCACTTTGTGATCCTTCTTGAGTTCCACCAAGAAGATGGTATTCAGCAGAATACCGCTCTAAAAATTCCGTGACCCGCCCCCGCTTGCCTGCGGTCTCGCCATCGTATACGATTCTCGCCCCGGGATGCCACCAAAAGGCGCGACCTCGCGATCCGGGGTCGGGCGGGCTGTAATCTTATAATCGCAAACGAGGGAGAAGTCGGGATTCGAGGGGTCGTTTCCAGAGATTGGATTGGGGCGCTCTTTTGTGGGTTCTCGATTGAGCTCTGACTACCGAAGCAGCACCAGCCCAAACGTCTTGATCGTCTCGTCAAACGATCTGACCACCTCAAGTTCGAATCCAGCCGCACGCACGGTGGCGTACACATCGATGCCGCTCGCTTCCATCGACGGTCTCAGCCGGTCCGGATGCCTGCAGAGCCGCTTTACGGTGTGGAAATCGATATCGCCCTCCTCTGGTAGACAGGTCTCGCAGAGCGAACACGGATATGCTCCGAATCCGAATGCCTTGTAACAACCGGATAGGAATGCATGTCGCTCAAGGTTAAAGATCACATCCTCAACTTGCAGGATGAGATCCCTTGGTGGTGGATATGCCTCGGATCAATGGTCGTCTCCTTCGGAAGCCCAACAAACTCGGCGAGCGCGGCATCTTCGTAGTCTGAAAGTATCTTTTCGGTCTCCTCTGGCGTTGGTGAGTACGGCGGGCATGAGAGGTGCTTGCCGTACGCCTTGCACCCGTATCTGCATTTGAGCCGCACCCATGCCGCGGTTTTTATGATGTCGGTTGCGATCAGCCGCAGATCGTTTGCGCCGCTATCAAGCGCTATCTGCCGCAGTTCTGGTATGAGTGTACTTAGTTCTTTCATCCGGATCACCCTGGTTGTTCTGGATTATTATTAGGCTATGGCGACTTGTCCAAAGTTCTGATCGATTAGGATATAAAACATGCCTACCAACTCCATGCCATGGAGCGCGTACTCTGGTGGCTGATCGCAGGCACGAAAGGCGGAGTGAACCGTGCCAGGATGATTAATGCGCTGCGTGACCGCCCATACAATGCCAACCAGTTGTCAGAGGTGCTGGAACTGGACTATAAGACAATACGGTATCATCTGAAGGTTCTTTCCGAGAACGGCGTGGTCACATCCACAGGAAACGGCTATGGCGCGATGTATTTTTTATCCCCGGCGATGGATGCGAATTACGCACTATTCGAAAAGATTTGGGAGAAAATTGGGAATAAATTCAAGTAAGGAGAATATAACATGCAACTATCTATGTACGATCCGGTTTTCATAATGAATGTTAAGACGGTGGTCACCGCAGCAAACGTGGTGCTGCTGGTTCTATTGCTGGCTATGTATATCCGGAGTTACCGCCGGATAAAATCGAAGTTCACGCTGGGGTTGATGATATTTGCGTTCCTCCTGCTCTTGCAGGCAGTCACAGTGACCCCATGTATGCACTCTATTACATGCACGCATAGGATGTGCACCGTCGGACCGCTCACTGTGATACCAGACATATTCCAATTTATGGCGCTTTTGGTGCTGATGTACCTCAGTTCGGAATGAATTTGGGCACGGGTTGGACATGATTACGGGGGGTACAGTCTGAAAATCAAGTGATTTATCACCGCGGTCTGCGAAGCAGCGCCGAATGCCAAACACTGAGAGCGCAGAGTTTCGAGACCGTTTTCACCCTATGCGTGGCTCTACGTACTTTGCGGTAACGGCTCTGCCGTCGACGCTTGCGTTAGAATCCATGGGCATGGCGATTTCACTGGAAGCATTTATGATCCTCCGGGTCGCCCATGAGCGTGAAAATGTGCCGCATATTTTTGGAGCAAAATCGACAGCGCCCTGCTCAACTACGTTCATTTAATTTTATATCCTATATCTCTAATTTTTCAATTATTTATATAAAAATCCATTCAGGGGGTTAAGTGGTTGGGGCAGGTTACCAGGCATACTCAAATTTGTGTCACTTCTGCACCCCATTTGGGATGAATTTGGGAATGATTCTGGCGAGATTTGGATATAATTCTGGAATAATTATATATATGCACACCACTGATTGGGTATTGCCCAAATGGGCTAAACTCGAACAAGGTGAAAACAAAATGAAGATAAGAACAATGACTGGAATCCTGATCGTTGCACTGGTCGCGCTCTCCGCAGGAGTCGCTGCTGCCCAGTACGGTCAGGGTAGCGGCGCTGGCGGCGCCCAATACGTGGATGCCGACGGCGATGGAATATGTGACAATATCGGCACATGCCCAAGATCCGTAGACGCTGATGGCGATGGTGTCTGCGACAATCTCGGCGACTGTGGACGTGGACGCGGTGGATGCGGTGGATGCGGTGGATGCGGCGGCACGGAGTTTGTCGATAGCGATGGTGATGGCGTCTGTGACAACATTGGCATCAACTGCAGAGACTCTGACGGCGACGGAATCCCGGACGGACAGGACGACGATTATGAGCCGCTGCGAGACGGAAGCGGACAGGGCAAAGGGCGTAATCGATAAGTCTGTGCTGTGTGCGTGGAATGACCGCGCCCTCTTTTTATTTTTTTGAGATCGAAAATCTTTTGAACACTGAACCACTATATATAATGGGAGTGAAATATGAAACGAAATACGATCTATCTACCAGTCTTCTGCATCGCTTTATGCATGATACTAATCTGCATGCCAGTTCTGGCAGAAGGGGGCGGTGGAGGTTGGGGCGTAGGTGACGGAAGTGGCACAGGTGGTGGCAGAAATACAGACCTAACATCCATCTGGACCGAGTTATCATCGATAAAATTCATTCTCGGAGGTATTGCTGCACTGTCAGGACTCATACTTCTAAAAACTATCAAAATCAATCGGAACATCCGGACACTCTTGATGTGCGCCGTCTTTGTGCTCTTCGGGGTGCTGGTGATCATGCACCAGCCAAGCCCGCTGCGGGCAGTGGTGGATCCGGTAACGGCTCTCGCAACTGGCGGTGCAATCGCGCTTAAGAAAGCTACGATGCTCGCCTTCATCGGCGGCTTGTCAGTCATTGGAGCGAAACTGTTCTGCGGGTGGGTCTGCCCATTCGGGGCATTGCAAGAGATCGTAAACAGAATTCCGGCACCATCCGGGAAGAAGATCAAGTTACCGTTTAAGATCTCAAACGGCATCCGGATTTCGATCTTTGCTATTAGTTTAGTTATGGTCATCGCCACAGGACGCGATCTTTACACATACTATAACATCTTAAACCCGTTCGAGCTATTTGACTGGCATTTTGAGCTGGTGCTGGCAGTTCTGGTTGGTGCTGTGCTGATCGCATCAGTATTTGTGTACCGCCCGTTCTGCTATCTCGTGTGCCCGGTCGGGCTCCTGACGTGGCTTCTTGAGCACGTAAGCATCTTCCGTGTGCGTCTTGATAGGGAAAAGTGTAATGACTGCAAGAAATGCATTTTAAAGTCGCCATGCCCGGCGGTCAAAGCGATAATGGATGGCGACACGTTGCGACCCGATTGTCACGCATGTGGTATATGTATCGATGCATGTCCAAAAGACGCGCTCGAGTTCGGAATCTGGAAAAAAGCGAAGGCATGAAGAAAGTGTGGCGGGTTTTATAGATACGCGGCAGAAGACCGTTACTTGTAGCGGGGAGAAAGGCGCTTCCCGCGATACTTCTGCAGCAGCCTCGTTACCGCACGCACATCGCTTCCCTGCTGTCTGGCATCATCGAGACACGCCTGATACAGTTGATCAGTCAGGAGATTTGGCATCGACTTGCACATCTGGGCATGAAGCGCGAGATCGAAGCACCGTGCCTCACTCTCTGTCATTTTCAGTGCCTTGTACTCGCCAGTGTGCGCAATAAACGTCGGGTTCTCCGAATCATCTGTTTTTAGCACGAGATCTGCAAGATGAGTCTCCGGGATCGGCTCTGCGATGCTTATGAAGATGTCATCCAGGAACGTGTCCTCGATTAAGTCCTTTGTCAACTGGTAATCCTCAGCAGTCTCGCCCGGATAGCCGACGATGAAGCTCCCTGCAACCTTCACGCCGCACTGCTGCGCAAGTTCGATCGCATAAACGTTATTCTCCGCATCAACCCCTTTCCGCATCTCCTTAAGCATCTTGTCGCTCCCTGACTCGATCCCGTAATAGACCCAGCCCATCGTGAAGTCGTGGATCGCATGGAGCATCTCCTCATCGACATAATCCACCCTGATGTCGGGAACCGAGACATTTCTACCCCCCATCACCTCTGCGATCGCTTGCAGCAGTTCGACAAACGCGCTCACATTGACCGATTTTTCATGCTGGTTGTACTGGTACAGCGAACTCGTTCCGCCACTGATCGCAATCCTCTGAACGCCGCGCTGCTTAAACTCCTTTATCTCCGCGATGATGTCCGCAATCTCCCGGCTCCGAATCGTCCTTCCAAAGAACTTCGGGACCTGACAGAAGCCACATGCCCCGATGCAACCCCTGTGCGTCTCGATATATACATTCGCGCCCCTGATACTCTGGTCGCTGATGTCATCAGGTATCAGCGGCATCGGTCTCTCGAGTTTTGCAGGTTTGGGCTCAGTCCAGACGATCTCGCCATCGTTTCTGAATGCGATTCCGGAGATATCTTCCGAAACTCCGTTACTTAGCAGTTCAACCGTTGACTCCTCGCCTTCCCCGACGATAACGCCGTCCACGTCCAGTTCTCCGAGAATGATGTCCGGATATGCGCTGATCGGACCGCCGACATAGATCGGTTTGCTGCTCTGTTCTGCGAAATTCCTGATCCTGCTGTCGAGGAGGTGGAGTGTCGAGTATAGACTCAGTAATATTATGTCTGTGTCCGCGCTGACATCCGTATTTTTGGTGAGCGTCACATTGAATCCGGCATCTCGAAGGATTCCGCCGATCACCATCGAGCCATACGTGTAGAGGTCAGGGGAGACGATCGTGATCTTCATGGTTTGTTAATCTGGGTGCGGTCATGGTATATCTGTTTTTACTGCGAGATGGGGTTGATTCGCGCTGGCTAAAGCGACCCAAAAAAATAAAAAGAGGGGAAGGAATCTGCAGGTCTGCCCAGAATCGTGTAGGGCTGTGCAAGTCCTTGATACACACTCAGCCCCACGCATATAAATCAATAATCCAAGAGCGGGGTGAAAGTGAATGCACCCCTGATGGACTCGCCACACATCACACCAAAGATTTTATATCCTGACCGGACAAACCAACATCTCCCAACATCTGGAGGATTTATATGATAGAAACCAATATGAGGGATCGTTTTTTACCGCACTGAAAAACTCAGCGGCGTACGCGTGAGCATCTTCGATACCACGCTGCGTGACGGTGAGCAGACGCCTGGCGTATCGCTTTCTCTCGAAGAGAAACTCGGAATCGCTATGCAACTGGACAAACTCGGCATCGATATCATGGAGGCGGGCTTCCCGATCGCATCGGTGGGCGAGAAGGACGCGGTCTCCAGAATCGCGAAAGCCGGACTGGACGCACAGATATGCGGACTATCGAGAGTGATAAAAGCTGACATCGATGCGTGTCTCGACTGCGATGTCGGCATGGTGCATACATTCGTATCCACTTCCGACGTCCAGCGGATACACACCATCGGCAAGTCGAGAGAAGAGGTCGTGGATCTTGCAGTCGATGCGGTGCAGTACATCAAGGATCACGGCAGGGCGTGCATGTTCTCCGCGATGGATGCAACACGGACCGATGTTGACTACTTAATCGAGATATACAAACGCGTCGAGGAGGCGGGCTGCGATATCATCAACGTTCCGGATACCGTGGGCGTGATGGTGCCGTCTGCGATGTACCGGCTGATCGAAGAGATCAAGAGATCGGTGTCGCTGCCGCTCGATGTGCACTGCCACAACGACTACGGGCTTGCGGTTGCAAACAGCATCGCCGCAGTCGAAGCGGGCGCGAGGCAGGTTCAGGTGACGATCAACGGGCTTGGAGAGCGCGCAGGAAACGCGGATCTTGCAGAGACCGTGATGATCCTGCACACGATTCATGGAGCAAGGACGAATATCAAGACCGAATACCTCTTCGAGACCTCGCACATGGTCGAGAAGTACACCGGCGTTCGGGTTTCGCAGTTGATGCCAGTGGTTGGCGAGAATGCGTTTGCGCACGAATCAGGCATCCATACGCACGGCGTGCTCGTGTGCACCGACACATTCGAGCCTGGGGTGATGACGCCTGAGATGGTCGGGCAGAAGCGCAGGATCGTTCTCGGGAAACATGCCGGCAAACACGCTGTGAAACAGGCGATCGATTTGGCAGGGTTCGTGACAAACGAGGAGCAACTGACAGAGATACTTGGCAGGATCAAGGAACTTGGGGATAAGGGAAAACGGGTCACCGATGCAGACCTCTACGCCATCACCGAGTCCGTTCTCGGGGAAGTCTCCGGAAAAGAGCAGTTCATCGATCTCATGGAGGTTTCGGTGATGACCGGGAATATCATCACGCCGACTGCGTCTGTGAAGGCGATTGTTGGCGGAGATATGAAGATCGTGGCAAACATCGGCGTCGGTCCTGTTGATGCTGCCTTAAATGCCGTGAAAAATCTGCTCGGCGAAGGAACCGAGGTGCGCCTGCGCGATTTCAAGCTCGAAGCGATCTCAGGCGGCTCTGACGCGCTTGCAGAGGTGACGGTTGAGGTGGAGGATGAGAAAGGCAGGATCGTGAGCGCTGGTGCAGCGAGAGAAGATATTGTGCTGGCATCGGTCGAAGCGCTTGTGAATGCGATCAACCGGCTGATCATGGTGCGGGGAAAGGTGTGACATGTCCGGAGGGGGCGATAATCCCCTCCAGGCATCCCTACATCCCCGGTTCAGATAGTATCCCCTCTGACAATCTCGCACGCATTAGGGACGGTCACAAAATAGTACATGCTCGGGTAACTTGTGGTAGGAACCACAAGATTACACAGTCTGCGAAGCAGCGGCGCAGCCATCTCCACAAGATTTCTGTGTTAATCTTATGTAATCTCGTGATTTTATATGCGGATATCCCCCCAATATTGAGTAAGTGCATAAAATAACTTGATTAGGCTAAACATCCTTAAACTATGGACGCAATATCGAATAACATTCGTGTAATTAGTACAATTCGTTTCATTCGTGTTTTATTTGTAGTTTTTTTCGTAGAATTACAGAAAGAGCCTAATATTTTGGGATTTGCTCCGGGATTAGAACCAAAAATCCGAAATTATGAGCAGTATGCCTCTTAAAGCAGCCACTTCCAGAGCGGAACAAAACCAACCTTGCAGCCCTTAAACTCCTCTTCGCCATCATAATCCCATGTGACCACAGAGAGGTTACTGCAATCCAGCTCCTTTGATGCCTTGATGAGTGACTTTAGTTCCCGATCCTTTGTGTAGGGGTCAGTAATATCATAGCATACTTGTATCAACTGCGTGACCTTTGAACCTTCGGCAAGAACAAAATCCACCTCGCGTCCGTACGTATCTTTCCAGTAGAATACTTCGAGGAGGGGGCTCCAGTAGTTCTTTTGTCTCAATAACTCTATTGCAACCACATTTTCTATTCGCCTTCCCACATCTTCCAGTCCGTGCAGCGTTACAAATCCAAGGTCGATCAGGTATATCTTTGGTATGCTCCCTTCAACCTCCCTCACACCTTTTCCGTACTTTTTGAGAATGAAAATAAAATTTATATCTTCCAGATATGAGAAATATTCGTAGACCTTTGTCTTGCTCAGCGGCACACCTGCCGACTGCAGGTAATTATGCAATTTCCTCACAGACAACTCCCGTGCAAAGTTTCGTATCAGGGATTTGATCATGAATTTTAAGGCAGATATCTTTTCTATGCCGTACCTTTCCACCAGATCCCTGTAGATGATCAGGTCCACATATTCCTGTAGTGTTCGCAATCTGATCATCCGGTCATACCGGAGCAGTTCGGGAAACCCGCCTGATTGCAAGTACTCATCAAGGTATCGCCTCATAGCGCCCCTTTCCGATTCGATAAGCGGGGAACTGGGCGTGAAATCCTTTGTCTGCAAAAATTCCCTGAATGAGAGCGTGAGCAGGTTAAAGGATAATGTCCGCCCCCGGAGGCTCGTGGCAATCTCTTTCGAGAGCAGTTTTGACGAGGATCCGGTAAGAAATATCCTGACCTCCTTCTTTTCAGTCAGCCGCCTGACAAAACGCTCCCAGCCATCGATCAGTTGTATCTCGTCAAAGAAAAGATAAAGTGTCTCTGCGCCCGGATTTATACTGTAGTATAGTTCAATGATCCTGGCAAGATCGTTTACAGATATGTCGCTTATTCTCTCATCTTCGAAGTTTATGTAGAATATCCGCTTTTTTTCAAGTCCCCGATCCATCAGTTCCCGGATCGTTTGAAAGAGATAGTACGTTTTTCCCACACGCCTCAAACCGATTATTGTTATCACTTTGTCGGTGTCCACCGGAACGGACAACTCTCTTTTAAATAATCGGGGGAGTGGTTCTTTATGAAATTCTACAATGATCTCTTCCAGCTTATCCATGTATGTACTATTTGAGTGATACATATTAATAAGTTTTGTCATAGTCAGATGCGCGGATTGTGGCAACGCCTTTGTTTCGCATCAGGCTTGCCAGAAAATAACCTGTTAAAATTCGTGTCATTCGCCCAAACGCGTGAGTTCGTGACCGTGAACGTAGCGAGCGGAGCCGTTGGCATAAAATCGGCAGAAGGGATGGCTGCGCCGATGCTGCGCATTCACGAATGACACGAATGCATCATGCCCACAGATTAGATCGTAGTGGTGCTTGCCCCAAAATCCTCGCGCAACATCCGTGCCGCATCCTTTGCAAAGTACGTGAGAATCATGTCAGCGCCTGCACGCTTGATCGAGAGCAGCGATTCGTAGATCGCCTGATCACGGTCGAGCCAGCCCATCGCGGCGGTTGCCTCGATCATCGCATACTCGCCGCTCACCTGATAGGCAGCGGTCGGCATCTGGTATGCGGTCTTGATCCGGTAGAGAATATCGAGATACGGTATCGCTGGCTTCACCATCACGATATCCGCGCCCTCAGCGATGTCCAGTTCCACCTCCCGAAGCGCCTCATCTGAGTTTGCAGGGTCCATCTGGTACCCGCCGCGGTCCCCAAATGCGTATCCAGAGTCTGCAGCTTCCCGAAACGGACCGTAGAAGCATGAACAGTACTTGGCAGAGTATGACATGATCGGGGTGTCTGTGAACCCGTCGATGTCAAGCGCAGTCCTGATCGCGCGCACCATGCCATCCATCATGCCTGACGGCGCAACGATGTCAGCGCCTGCGCGGGCATGGCTGACCGCGACCTTCCCGAGGATCGGGAGTGTCGGATCATTGAGTACTGTTTCCCTGGCATAATCGACGATGCCGCAGTGCCCGTGTGTGGTGTACTCGCACAGGCAGACATCGGTTACGATGACCAGACCGTCTGTTCCTGACCTGATACTCCGCACCGCCTGCTGGATGACACCATCATCGTCATACGCGCTCATTGCTCCCTCATCCTTCGTTTCAGGTATCCCGAAGAGGATGATTGCCGGAATTCCGAGATCTTTGATCTCCTTTGCCTCATCCGCAACCGCATCCAGTGGAACACGGTATTGACCCGGCATGGACCCGATCTCTACTGAGTTTTCTATGGTCTCATCCACGAATATCGGGCAGATCAGGTCATCTGGCGAAAGCTGTGTCTCGGCTACGAGATTTCGTATCCCGGGCTGCCGTAGTCTGCGCATTCGGATTTTCGGGAACATGGTACTAACCATTGCGATCGCATCACTGATTAATTCTTTGACTGGGATGATGCCTGCCCGCATCATCGTTATCGCTGATCGCGAAACAATCCGCAGCAGCGATGGGACTTTCCGCGGGCAGCCCGGTCTGTGTGCCGTTTAAGGCGGATGCTGTGCATGACGGGGAGTTTTTATATCGGATGAGTTCTGATTTTATACAACATGGAAAGAGAAGAGCTCTGCCCTGATCGATGCGGGGGTTTGCTGCTGGCTGAGTACATGCAAGACATGGGTGCAGCCAAACCGGATGCGAAGACACGATATACAAGCCCTGTAATTAAGTGCGGGGTTTGATGACTTAAGAAAAGAAAACAAGAAAGGAGATAAAAAGATGAGAAGAAGAGCTGTAACAGGTTTAATTGCCATAGCTGCAATTGCGATAGTACTACTACTTGCAGGATGTGTTGAAGAGAAGGAACCAGCACCCACTGCCACACCTACAACCACCTATACACCAGAGCCAACGGTTACACCAACCCCGGTGTTAACAGAAACGCCAACACCAACGCCCACACCGGCAATTGCCATTGCCACGCCTAAGGATGGCTATAAAGCGCCAGAAGAGATGACCGGTACATTTGTATTACAAGTTACAGACCAACCGAGCGTGATAGGTGATTTCGACAGCTTAAATATTACAGTTTCAGAGGTGAGGCTACATAAGGCTGGCAATGAGACAAATGAAACTGGTGAGTGGATGATACTTGAGCCATCAAATCGCACGTTTGATCTAACAAAACTGCAGGATGGAAACGTGACGACTATCGTTAACGAATCAATTGGGACCGGGGAATATACGCAGGTTCGGTTGATCGTTGAATCTACGAAAGGTCTTGTAAATGGGACTATGGTAGACGTTGCCGTGCCGAGTGACACGCTAAAGATTGTCAAGTCATTTACAATCGCAGAAAATCAGACGGCGACCTTTATCTTCGATATAAATGTTGTAAAGGCTGGGAAAAAGTATAATTTAGTTCCAGTGATTGGTAAATCTGGCGTAGTGATGAAATAGTTCGGATATCTAAAAAACCATCGAGCAGAACCCGGACACCAGCGTTAAGTTGACTGCCTGAACCGCACAACTTATTTGTGTACCATACACCTGTTACACAAAATGCAAGAATATCCCCCCCTGATCGACCCGTACAACCGCAGGGTCACGAGTCTGCGCATATCCGTCACCCAGCGGTGCAACTTAAACTGCATCTACTGCCACCACGAGGGGGAAGTTACACATGCGCACGCGCACAGCGAGATCACCAGGGACACGATCACAGCACTTGTGCGGGCAGCGCTTGCACATGGCGTCGAGAAGGTCAAGTTCACAGGAGGCGAGCCGCTCTGCAGGAGCGATTTCGTAGATATCGTGGCAGAACTGCCAGCACTTAAGGAGATCTCGGTTACGACCAACGGGACGCTGCTTTCGAAGTATGCTTACGATCTCGCAGATGCTGGCTTACGTCGCGTGAATGTGTCGCTTGATACGCTGCGCCCTGACAGGTACCAACAGATCACAGGAGGTGGCAGCGATGCGTTTGACTCGGTGCTGGATGGTGTGTGTGCGGCGGTGGACGCGGGGCTTACACCGGTTAAGTTGAATATGGTGCTCCTAAGCGGGATAAACGACGACGAGATATGGGATCTGGTCGATTTCGCACGGTCAAACCGGGACGTTATACTCCAGATCATCGAACTGATGGATTCCACAGGGATCTGCGAGAATGTTGATATGGGAATGGTCGAAGACGCGCTGCGCGCACGCGCATCCGAGATCATCACGAGACAGATGCACCGCCGCAGGAAATATATGATCGATGGCGCAGAGGTCGAACTCGTGCGACCGATCGACAACTCCCTGTTCTGTGCGAACTGTAACCGCCTGCGTGTGACCTCTGATGGAAAATTAAAAGGTTGTCTGCTCAGCAATGACAATCTCATAAGCATATCGGACGCATCCGAAGAAGAGATGCATAAACTGCTTGCGAGGTCAGTTGCCATGCGGAAGCCATATTACTCCCGGTGTGTGAAAGATTAATATAGTACAATCGATGTAGGTTGATAGGAATACATAAATCCGATCAAGATAATCTACAGTGCTTGAAGATAGGAGGTATAAATGACAGCCCTGATCGACATCAAGAACCTGAGCATGGAATTCAAGGGCAAGAAGGTTCTGAAAAATATCAACCTGACAATAGAGGAAGGAGAGTGTATTGGGATTCTCGGACGCAGTGGTGCAGGAAAGACCGTGCTGATGCACCTCTTAAGAGGTATCAAGGAACACGAAACCAGTTCCGGAGAGGTCATCTATCACATTGCATACTGCGAGAATTGTGCTCATGCCGAACCGCCAAGCAAGGTTGGAACGCCATGTCCGAAATGCGGTACCGAACTAACGCCGATAGATGCTGATTTTGTATCGCTTGATAAGTATAGCCCGCTTAGGCGAAGCATTGCAAACCGGATTGCGATCATGCTTCAGCGCACCTTCGCGCTCTATGGGGATGAACGGGTGATCACGAACGTGATCAACGCGCTCATCGAGATCGGTTACCCGGCAACAGAATCTGTCGATAGGGCGGCGGATCTCATCGATCAGGTGAATCTGTCGCACCGGATGATGCATGTTGCAAGGGAATTAAGCGGTGGTGAGAAGCAGCGCGTCGTGCTTGCACGGCAGATTGCCAAGGAGCCAATGGTGCTCCTCGCAGATGAGCCGACAGGAACGCTTGACCGGAGGACTGCCGAAGCCGTGCACGAGAGCATCGTTGCTGCGAAGAATGATTATGGTATGACGCTTGCGATCACCTCGCACTGGTCTGGGGTCATTGAAGAACTGGCTGACCGGGCAATACTGCTCGAGGACGGTGAGATCGTCGAACAGGGGGATCCGAAAAAGGTCGTCGAACGGTTCATGAGCATGGTCGGTACGGTCGGGTCGTACACAGCAGAGATCGGGGAGCCGATCATCAAGGTCAATGACCTGAAGAAGACCTACATCTCGGTCGACCGTGGTGTCGTGCGTGCCGTGGATAACATCTCGTTTGAAGTGTCTGAAGGCGAGATATTCGGTCTCGTCGGTGTCAGCGGTGCAGGGAAGACCACCGCATCAAAGATCTTAAACGGATCTGTGAATGCAACATCCGGTGATGTCGATGTCCGGATCGGGGATGATTGGATCGATCTGACAGACCGGGGTGCTGAACGTGCCGGGCGGGCAGTCAAACACATAGGACTCCTGCACCAGGAATATTCGCTCTACCCGCACAGGAATGTGCTCGATAACCTGACCGAATCGATAGGACTGGAACTGCCAGGGGAGCTGGGAGAACGAAAATCCATACTTGTCCTGAAGACCGCGGGATTCACTGAAGATAGGGCGCGTGAGGTTCTTGAGAAGATGCCGAATGAACTGAGTGTCGGGGAGGCACACCGTGTTGCGATGGCGCAGGTACTGATCAAGGAGCCGAGAATCATCATTCTCGACGAGCCAACCGGGACGATGGATCCCGTGACCAGAGTCGATGTGACAAAATCGATCCTTGAGGCAAGAGAGGAACTCGGGGAGACATTCATAATCGTGTCGCATGACATGGACTTTGTCGAGGATGTCTGCGATCGTGCAGCGCTGATGCGAAATGGCAAGGTCATCGAGATCGGTGATGTGAATACTGTGATCGCCAAACTCGATGAAGGCGAACGCGACGAGATGTATGAGCCATGATCGATATCGAACTCGATAACAAGCCGCTCACTGTGCCTGATGGCTCCACGCTTGCGGATGCGCTCAAACATGCAGAGACTCCTTATAAGGGTACAACCATCGCTATCATCAAGGGGACTGAGGAGTCAAAAGAAGCGACTGCCGAGTACCTGATCAGTACGACGAAAGGCGATATCGGGATCGAACTATCAGCACATCAGGATGTCTGGCGGGATGCGGAATCAGGGATCGTAAATTCCGGAGTCAGGTGGGCTGGAAGAGATGCGCTCGCATTCGGACCGTTCAAAACAGGTATCACCCCATCCCACCGGGACCACGAATATATGCGATGGGACGTGCTCTTTGGCACAGGCGGATATGCTGCCGACCACACCTACATGGTCATATCGAAAAAACTACACACCGCGGCACACGGAGCACCGCTGGATAGCGGCGTTTTCGGAAGAATCGTTAGCGGGAGGGGTGTGATTGAGTCTCTCGATACAGGCGACTCGATAACGGGTATCGCCCCTGTCGAGCGGTGGGAGACGATCGTCAACAAGATCGTGACGACCGACCTCGCAACCGGAATCGAGTCAGGGATGCGTATATTCACTTATGCAACGATTGAACTCTCGCCGGATGCCCCTTACGGCGCAGAACATTTCTTAGCAGCGGTAAAGGACGGCGCATTGACATTCAGCACCGTCTCACACGCGTTTGCATCCACAGAATCGCTGCAAGGCGAAGAATGCCCGTTCGAGCAGAAAGAGCCGAGAAGAGCCGGCATAATAACAGCCCGGTCGAACGGTGCCGGACTCGGGCGTATATACATATCAAAACTTGACAAGACTTCATCTCCGAGCCACTCGGTGGTCGGTATGGTGACCCGCGGCATGGAACTGATCCAGCTCGTGGAGAAGGACAGTGCAATCGCACTCCACATCAATCCTGAGCGCATCATGCTGCTTGGTAGGACATTCGAAGCGGTAGAGGCGGAGATGGGAGAACGCGGCATAACCCTGCGTCGCGATGGGGAGACCGCTGATTCCGACGTGATCGTGCAGCAGACTCCTGAGACCACGATAGAGATCGTGGGAGCCGGAGAGGTTACCGGGCACGGGGTTTCCCAGAAGAATCTCATAAGAATCGAATTATATGACGATCTCGCACCACAGACGATCGAGTTCTTCCGCCACGCTCTCGGGCTGCTCAAATCACCGATCGGCGCGCTTCCGGTCTTTGCAGTGTATGAGGATACCCGGCTATTCAGGGTGCCTGAGGTGAAGAAAGAGATCATGCCAGAGAATGTACCCGAAGAGATCGTGTCATCCGGCGAGATCGGCGTTACAAGTCAGGCTGCGAAGTACGCACAGATGGTTGGTGTGAAACTCACAGACGATTCGAGATACGGACCATCCGGCGAGAAATTCGCGTACACAAATATCATCGGGCGAGTCATCGATCTCGATAAACTACATGATATCGGAGAGGGAGACACCGTTTACGTAACCGAGGTGTGAAGATGGGTAAGATTACCAGACTGGTTGTGCTCTCGTCGGAACTGCCAAGCGAGATGCATCTCTTGATCTACGAACTCCATGCCGACGTCACGATCAAGGAGACATGTTACGGCATGTTGATACACGGGGAAGAGGCGATGGTCACAGCGCTTGTCAATACCATCCGGAAAATCGATCCGGGCGCGTTTATCAAAGAACGGGGGTTTATTCCGGGAGATCCGAGAAGATGCCGCGCAGACCGCGGCGGCGGCGCACGTCCCGGTTTTTACTCGATTCAGAAAGAGTATGAGGTGCTTCCCGCGCTTGCCCGTGCGCTTGCAAAGCTGCCGTACGATACGCCTCCTGCACCTGTGGAGAAACCGGAGAAGATTCCGGTTGCACGGTTACGAGAGATCGTTGACGCTTAAGCGACTTTGGTTCATACGTCCACCCAAAACAACTGTCAGGTGTCGGCTGATGACATAGATTTATGATTGAGATTGTTCAACTCCAACACACCTGTGAAGTCAAACCGACGTGGTGAAAATGTCTGAATACCTCATACCCATAAAAATAGAGAAACTGGAAGACAGTGGCTATCTTGCAACAAGCGATACCATTCAGGGACTCGTCGCACAGGGAAGGTCGATAGCAGAGACGATGGAGATAGCGCAGGATGTGGCAAGAAAACTCGTTGAGTCCTATATCGAGCATGGCGATCCTCTGCCGTATGAGATTAAATCATCAAAGAAAGTTATCCAGGACGTTAAAATACCGATAAGTGTAGCTGCATGACGCGATTACCATCCCTGACTGCAAGAGATGTTATCAGGAAGTTGAGGAAAGCGGGGCTTACCGTGGAGGAGTTTTTGGATCTGTGAGCAAAAAACTTCTGTTCGAGATAGTTTGATTGTATACATGCACGAGTCTGTGCGCTTAACTCCGACGGCGACAGCACACCTATCAAGTCCGTGATCGCGCTTGAAGTTGCAATCAACGGCTGACAAAGTCGGGTCACATAAAATCAAGCAGCCCCATCTGTTTCGACTTGTCACTCTCAAAAAGCGACTTGATCTCAAGACCGATAAGCTCGATCCGCTGCCGCGTATACTCGGATACCTCATATTCCGTTGCCACACGCGTGGACGTGTCGAGATACTTCTTGACAGAACCCTCCGTTACCGTCAGTATGACCCTGCCGTGACATTTCGGGCAGGTGTCGCTAAGGAGCGGTCTCCGGAACTTCGCTCCGCACTTCACACACCTGACCTTCTGCCGGGAGAACGCACGGAGGTTTCCGATCATGTCAGGAAGGAAATGTGAGTTGATAACCCGCTCGGCAACATCGTCCGCATCGACCGCTCTTATCTTGCGGGCAAGCGCTAATTGCGCATCCATCTTCTCGATCATCGATCCAAGCGTCTTGTATGCGCTGTTCAGAGGTCCCGCTGCGATATTCGATGTCTGATGCGTGAACCTGCTCTCGTACTGCGCCTCGGTCCCGAGATGCTTCGACACCGTGTCCATCAGATCCTCGACATCCTTCGGGTTTGCGAAATCGCTTGCCGACTCATAGAACTTAAGCGGGTACTGTTCCATGATATCGATGTTGTGCGCCTCCTTGTCGATCTCCTTCGGATCGATCCGCGTTGTGAGCACAAGCGGGGCATCCATCCAACCGCCACGCCTTGCAGGCAGATACGATCGGGAGAAATTGAGTAAACCGTCCATGAGTAGCATAACACAGTCTTCGTCGCCGTCGCAGTTCGCAGATACCATAAAATCGTTGATCAGGAAGTTGTGATGATCCTCAACCTCTATGTCGTACAGGTAATCCGTCTCCGCTCGGTCGGGTTCTACCGTCTTTATCTCATCAAGGATCGTATCACCGGATACGATAGACCGCGGCGTTCCTTCCTTCGAAAGAACCGAGTTTAAGGCTGCATCTTTTCGTACCGACGTAAACCCGATCTCCTCAGCAAATTTCCGTGCATAAGACGACCGTATCGAGATGTAATGCAGATCAAAAAGAGGGGACTCTCCCAACTTAGCGTAAAATTCCTTCGCAGCCCCGCCAACTAGTCTTCTTTCATGTTTCAGCCGGTAGAAGATTCCGAATCTGAGCAGTTGCAATCCGATATCCTGCAGAAGTCTTCTGCTGACCGAGGAACAGGTGACATGGAGGCGATCCTTCTCGACGGATCCGTCTCCAGCGAAATACGCACTCAGCAGGTGCTTGATCTTATTTAGAGGCAGACTGGCAAATCCGGATGGGATTCGTTTATCCTTTGCACCTTTACCGGTTCCAAGAATCTCTGTGAACAGGCGATATACCAGCCTGCTGGATATGGTCAGGACATGATCCGATCGCCCGGGGGCGATTCCGAAGACATCTGTGATGCACTGCTCCATATCCTTCAAGATATCGTCTTCCATCGATGAAAGACCGATCTGGTAGAAACTCCTATCTTTGAACCTCGCATACCCTTCTGCGAGATAATATCCGAGCAATCGCATAAAACTCTCGTCTATTTTGATTATTCGTGGAACTGTTGTGTGATCCCGCTTGACACCGAGTTTGCAGCCCTTTGGGATCAGATCCCATCCGTTCCCCGATGAATCGAGCAGCGATTTCAGAGTGTGCAGTGGAATACTATCCCTGTAGAGATAATTGGAGAGTATCTTTTTGCCCATGCCCATCTTTTGGGCAGCAGATTTCAGCCCTCCGAGATCGTCTATGCATTTTTTAGTACATGGACTGACCTCCCTGACCATGATCTCCCCTGATAGTCTATCATTCCTCAAAAATTCCGTGAGCAGGTCTATCTCTTTGGAATCGTGTTCGCTGATATCGATCCTCTTCGGCAGGAGAAGTCTGTCACTCTTTGATAGTTCCAGTATCTTCTTGAACTCAAACTCGCCTTCGGAGGAGCGCACCATCATCCTGTGCTCTGGCGAGGCAACGAATGCCCGCCCGGACTTTGACGTTATTCGCACCAGATTGGAAGGTGCAGGAGTTTTGATGACTGATTTTACCTTCTTTACCTCGAATCTGCCATTTTCCGGGTTCATCGCGTACGTTTCGACTCCTTTGACCAACTTCTGCACCGTGCCAAAATCATCGATAATCTTCGGAGACTCTGCTGAATCGTAAATGTCCTCAAGTCTCGCAAAAACCGGTTTTTTGGAATTCAGGATCAGAACATCGGTGTCAGGGGCGAGGCAGTTCCTCCGTTTCGCGGCATGGAAAAACGGGTGCGCATACCCGACCGATGCCCGGGTAAACCCGATGAGCCGCCCGAGCACGCCGGCAGAGGTGTGCGGGGCAAGCCCGATCACCAGTCTGCCAATGAGATCGTTCCTCTTCGAGGCGTTGTAGTATGCAACGCCTCCGTAGTACTTCACGAGAAGATCATCGATGAAACGAGAGACCCTGAGCAGATATTCGCCAGCATCGATTGACAGTATGATATCCTGCACACGGAGGTCTAATATCTGGCTCTTATCGGTTAGTGGAAGTCCATTGATATCGCATTCGTATCCGATACGCTTCAACGTATCGAGATCTACCCCTATCTCCTCCGCGCTGAAGTGCGTGAGCGGCAGGTCTGTCAGGTCGTATCTCACAGTGCCGTCCTTGAAGACGAATACGCCGTGTTTTGCACGGAGGATTCCTTTCTCAAGCGATTCCGGACTCTTATCCTTCGAGATCATGCCCTTAACTCCCTTGAAACTCTGAAGATTGTCCCGCTCCCCGAGGTTTGCGAACGCTGATGCATACCGCGTCTTCAGATCGAGGTCGATCTTCCGGGCAGACGACGCCTGCAGACCGCATTTCGGACAGGTACGGCTCTCGACATGGATGTTGCACCGCGGGCAGAAGAGCATCGGCTCTGTTCTTGCCCCGCATCCGCAACTGTATTCGTAGGTCTCGTTTCCGCAGGATGGGCATCTGCGCATCCCGATCTCGACAGGGATCACGCCGATTCCTGCGTTCATCGATCTGGTATAGTTCGATGCCTGTGTAAGCAACCTTGATTTCCCGCCGGTATCCCCAACCGGGAAGAGAACATGGGGCGCCGGCTTCATCTCTCGTTTGTCGGATTTTTCGGGTCTCCCCATCCGTGCACCGATCCTGGTTGGCGCCCTCGGTCTGACACGGATGCCGCTTATCTCAAATATCGTATCGAGAACGTTTTTTTCTTTGAGATCAAGTCCCCCGGCATCCTGCCATCCGCCACCCCCAATCCCGGATCCGACGCATCGCATCAGTGGAAGCGGATCAGGTATCGCTAACGCCTCCGGCGTCGACGCCCGGGACGGAGAATTTTTCACGGGCGTTATCTCGCCATCCACGACCCTGTGCGGAACAAGGATCGTCTCGAGAATCCTTTTCACGCCTGAATCGTTTGGGATCAGGAGAATCCCATCATCAACCCTGCCGTGCAGGGAGATCTGTTCGGATAGGGTTCTGAAATCCTCAATCGAGATATCGTGCCAGAGGTATGTGAATTTGGGATGGAGCGGGACACCGTATCGGTCGCAGAGTTCGAGCGCAAGTTCCTGATCCGGATCCTTGAGATCGGCATCTGCCATTTCGTCCACCACCTCAGTGCCTGCCAGCTCTTTAAGTTCTGATATCCACCACTCAAACGAGTACGAAGGCGGCATCAACGGATGGTTGTTCTCAAGGAAATCGCCGTAATTGATGAGAATCTCACCGATGTCAAGGATCTCCTCGACCCGGTCATGCAGCCGCACCGCCTCTTCTTCATCGTCGATGCGCATCACCTCCCCGCCAAAGAGGCGCACGGTCGGACCCTCGATGCCGGTCACAGGAGAGATGCCTGCCGCTTTACCAGGGCGTTCGACACGCGTCTGGGTTCCAGTGGCAAGAAAGCTATCGGTTATGACCATCGTCGCAGGAGAGACGCCCGCGGCAGCAAATCCGGTGTTTCTCGCCCTTCCGTACCTGAGCCTGAACCCGCCGGGTCTCGATGGATGCGAAAAGACAGGTCTTCCCGCAATAAGGTCATTTAGGTACTTGCCCTTCGGTTCGATTACTGTGCTGCCGTCGTCATCACTTGCCCCTTTCGTGACGAGCCGGTTTAGGAAATCCCAGCCATCGAGATGCAGTTTCGCCACATGTTTCAGGATCTTTGGCGCCTTAAGTGCCATACCTTCTGCGATGACGAGAGCCATTCCGCCGCGGACGCGGTTCGTCTCGATCCGTGCCAGATTCCGGTAGCCCTCAACCTCCTCTTCCTCAGTCGGCTCGCCATCGATGCAGATCGGGCAGTTTGTCGTGATCAACCTGACCTCCTCGTCGCTTGGCGTGTACTGCAGGTTTGCGACCGTCCGGTACTTCGTTATCTCTTCCACGCACCGCTCGATCTCTTCAGTTCTCGGGATGTACCTGTTGATCCCGAGTTCCCGCCGCACATAGTCTGCAACCAGCACGGATAGCGCCTGCGCAGTACCACCAGCACTCCTGATCGGTCCTGCGTAGAAGATGCGGATAAATTCGGTGCCGTCGTCATTTTTTTCTATAGTAATCTTCGCAATCCCTTCTATCGGTGCCGCAACGACCCCTTCGGTCAGGAGCGCAACAGCGGCTCGTATCGCCATCTCCACAGCCTCATCCCTGCTCTCGAAGGCGTGGATGTGCATACCTGCGAGGTCAGCACCAAGTTGCATCGCAGACTCCTCCCGGCTCATCTTAAGATCATAAGCCAGTTCACGAATCCGGTCAGCAACCGGGATGCCGATTAAGTTCTCGACCCGATCCGCAAGGTCTTTTGCCATCGGAATTTCAGGGTACGTCTCAGGGTCGTAACCGCGCAAGCGTGCCTCTGATGCGATCTCGACGGCGCGTTCCAAATCGCTTTCAAGAGCGTCAAAATATGAGTGCGTACTGTCAGGTGTCACGATGCTGATGTTGGTGGTTATGCGATGTAAATGTGTTGATCTGCCTGTTCACCACCCAAAGCCAGAGCCAGAGCCAGAGCAACATTTTTATATCAGTAAGAAAAGTAAGAAAAATTGTACGCCAGGAGCGAGAAGGGGTAGATTGCGATCCCGGTCGATCTCCATCAGGCACTGCGCGGCGCAATAATCGGGGTTGTGGTCCGAATGGCGATGGCGGTATTCAGCGGCGACAGTGACCGCAGTGGCGCGTTAATACTGCTTGCGTTCGGACTGGTGTACGGCGTTCTGATCGATGTTGTTACAACGAAACTCAAAGATAAGATCTAACCAGAAAAGGAGGTGAAAACGTGCCAGTATGTAGAGACTGCAAGTTCTACAAGCCGATAGACGACACTGTAGGCGACTGCTTCGGTGCAGAGGTTTCCGGCGACATGGATGTCGACAACTGTCCGGCAGATGCGTACCAGCCAAAGGACTGACGATGCTTGCTTTTGGGGGGCGCTACCCTCACTTTTTTTTATTTTTGGTTCAGCACCATCATGCTGCGGCATCGGTCTGCGGTTCGATAGAATGTAGGTCACCCTAATTTATGTAGGGCAGGTTATTTGCACACCTAACGATACATCACAGAAGTAAATCCCAAAAGGAGGTATATAAGATGAAATCATTGAAAGATGTGGAACCTGAGACCACTGTGGTCGTTAAAGAGATCACAGGGGGTATGGATGTTAAAGAGCACCTTGAGGAACTCGGCGTAACCGAGGGAACCCGACTCGAGGTGGTAGCGACCGAGCCAGTGCACGTACACTGGGGACCGATCGCTCTCAGAACAAAAGATCAGGATGAATTGATCATAGCCCGCGGATGGGCTGATAAGATCTATATAGAGATGGAAGGGGAGACAACTCCACTGCTGGTACTGGAAGAAGGAGATAAAGGAACCGTCAGATCGATTGAAGGTGGAAAGGATTTCGAAGGTTTTCTTTCCGAATACGGGATCGTAGAGGGAAGCGAACTTACATTCCTGCGTCACGTCCCGGATTGTACCATGGTCTTTTCGTCCGGAGGCGCGGAGATGCGGATGGGCGAGGGTCAGTCATCAAAGATCTTTGTGGCGCAGGCTGGGAAATCCATCCAGCTCAACCATCTGAAAGAGGGTGAAAGTTCCACTGTGGAAAGGATCGTTGGTGGAACTCATGTCAAGGGAAAGTTTGAGCAGATCGGACTCGAAGAGGGTTCTCGGATAACCCTGCTCAGGAGAGAGATAGCAGCACCGGCGTCTGACAAGGGCACGTACATACGTGCAAACGTAGGCGGGCAGCACATCACCATCGGTCACGGTCTGGCTGAAAAGGTGCTTGTAAGTTGAATAAACGAGAAGCCCGGTCCCTCTACTATTGATCACGGATCGGGCTTCATATTAGCTACTATTGGGGGTATCAATGCCGGAAAGGAAGATATGGGAACTTAAGAATCAAACAGTCTGCTCAATCCTCGGATTGACATACAATGACCGGGAACTGGGCGATCTCTTTAAGCGATTGAAACTCGACTGTAACTCGGTCACGGCTTATGAGATGCATGGCGGACTCGTTCAGGCATGTAGCAGCCAGAACAAGACATCCAAACAACTGGACCGGATATTAAAGGACCGGTTCGAGCGATACAGGAAGGATATCGAACGCATCCCACAGGAAGAAATTTACAGACATATCGAGGATGGGGGCAGCGGGAACGGCACGGATATCCCTATTCCTGCGCTCATCTGGTTTGCTGTGCGGAACCAGCGTGAAGATGCCGATGCAATCGAGGCAGCGGTCTTTGCTGCCACTCACATGCATGAGCATCGAGCATCGAGGCTCTATGGCGAGCTTCGCAGAACACTTCCCTGCGGCGTTCCTGAGAACATCTTGATTGGGCTTAAGGATGCTTCGAAAACGAACGAAAAACTCCGGACAAAGTGCAATAGACTGGAGCGGAAGAGAGAGCAGCTAAAATCAGAGATCGAATCCGTCAGAGAGGATCGGTTAAGGATCAGCGCAGCACTGGAAGAAGAGAAGCGGTTGAACAGAGGGTTGGTGAGTGATTTGGAGGGACTTGGTGGCGAAGATACACTCAATCAAACCGAGAATCTGAAAAAGGAGATCGATTTCCTCACCAGTGAAGTGAAGCGGCTGACTGATGAACTGCTATCGCGAGATCGGAGAATATTGGACCTGAGCGATGATGTAAAATCCGGGGAGTTGGCGGAGATCGGGCATCGACCGGAACCAGATATCATGGGCGAAGGGGCGGGTGCCGATTTAAACGGGGCGAGGGTGGCTTATATCGGTGGCGTGGAATCGCTCATGCCGTATTACAGGGATGCGATCGAATCCGTTGGCGGCACGTTCTGCTACCATTGCGGGCGGTGCATCCAGGGGAGAAAGGAGATAGAGACCATTGTGGATGGGATAGACATGGTATTCTGTCCGGTTGACATAAACAGCCACAATGCATGTAAATACGTCAAGAAGGCGTGTAAGATGAGAGACAAACCGTGCCACTTCCTTCGCAGCTCGAGTCTCAGTATGCTTATCCGGGAACTGGGGAATCATGCCGGGAAATAGTATATGTTCGATATCGTGTGGAGTCTTGGATGGATTCAGCGGTACACACGGCATTAATCCGTGTTCGTCCATGTTGATGGCTGCGGCGCTCGTGACGGTGCGGGCGGCGGATGCATCGGATTATGTCCGGGGGAGATGACATGTATCGAAAGACTGCAGTGACTTTTCTGGAGTGAATAGCGGCTGTGATCGAGGTGGACATGGCAGAAGTTGTGGAGAGTTTTTATTTAAGCATCTTCCTTATAAAATCCATAAATTCACGAACACCAGAGGCGGGATCGTCGTTTATTTTGCTCTCATGTACTCTATTTTGTGAACCATTATGAAAGTGTTTAGGAAACGTAGCGACTTCTTTTCATCTGGGGTCCGGGAAATTGTCATGGCGATATATCTTCCCATCGATCTGCCTTCTCTCCCAGTGATATGAGAAACGACCCGGTATCTTCTTTGAAAACCAGATATCCACTATCGGACCATCTCTTATGAACACTCTGAGCTTACCATGGTGGATACTCGAATCTCTTGTTATATCATTGTATTCTATATCGACAATTCTCTTCAGTTTAATTAAATCTGCCACTGAACTTTCCCCATCGCTTTTAACAGGTCATCTCTTCTGGATTCCAGATAATCAAGTTCCGTAAAGTCATCCATCATATCTTCCTCGGTAATTGCCCCACTTTTCAACTTTTCATCCAGTTCGAAGATGGATCTTATCCCATGTTTAGCACCGATTTTGTATATCTTTGCCTCTATGCCTATCAACTCCTTTTCCAGGAATGTTTTAAGGCTTTCCATCTCCAACCTCTCCCGACCCATGTTAAGAGCCTTTGCTACCTCTTCAATTATCTGTATGGGCTGTTGCACTTCCATCATTTTACATATTCCTAAATTTGACCGGATATAAATCTTTTGTGAGGTTTCTCATAGCACGTTGATGGTACACGGATGACACGGTTCCAAAATTCGAAAGAAATTATTGTAGTCATAAAATAATGGAACGTCTCGAAGTTGTGGGCGTAAGGCTTTTGTATGATGCGGTGTTCATGGCGAGTAACATCCTGTAGGTGATTGGTATGATCATGCATATTCTCATAGGTGAATCCGGTACGGTTCTGCGAACGATGCTCATCGCTGCCGCGCCTGCCGCGGGCGCTCGCGTGGAGGCAGCATGACCCGCCTGCTGCTGGTGGCTGCGGTGGCGTTCGTGGCGGTGTTTGCGGCGGCGGGTGTGGGCGCGGGCGCTGAGTGGGATGTGTATCCGGGCGCGGGAACGCCGATTCAGGATGCGCTTGATGATGCGGAGCTAGGCGATACGATTTATGTGCATGCCGGAACGTATGTCGAGAATTTGGTCGTGCGCAAATCTTTGACACTGGTTGGAGAAAATAGGAGTACTACAGTCATCGATGGCGACGGTAGTGCGGACATCATCCAGGTAAGTGCAGATGGGTGTAGGATCAGCGGATTTACGATACAGGGGTCTGACGATTGTGATTGGGAGGAGAAGACGCTGGCAACCGGTGAGATCTGGGATATCGGCGGGGGATTTGCGCTCACACCCGCTCAAATCGATGTCGATGGTGATAAGGTATGGTTCTCGTTCACCAAAGATGGTAAGGAGTACGATGACGAAATTATGTCGGTTGGTGATGTATACACATTCACCGCAGACATAAACGGTGAAGAAGACGTTCCAGTGATACTGTGTTACGTCGTTGGCACGTTCAGAGGGGTCGAGTCAAATATTGTACAGATCAGATACCTCCTTTTCGACAGTCTTGCGCTTGGGATCGATACCGGCGATTTCGCTGAAGAAACAGCAGGGTTATGGCCAATAGCAGGAATTAAATTGAATCATGCTGATAACAACATCGTGACCGATAACAAGATACGATTGTGTGACTGCGGCATCCGTCTTCAGTATTCAAATAATAATGTACTCACAGCCAACATGGCATTAGATAACAACCGTGGCATCATCCTACGGGGATCGAGCAACAACACTCTCTACCACAACAACCTCATCAACAACACAAACTACAACGTCCACGACGAGCGCACCAACCAGTGGGACTCCGGCTCCGCGGGCAACTATTACTCCGACTACAACGGCACTGACAACAACACAGACGGCATCGGCGACGACCCCCACCAGATCCCGGGCGGCACCAGCATCGATCGCTTCCCACTCATGCACCCATGGACTGGCGGCACACCACAGAAAGGCGACCTCAACCACGACAACCAGATCACCCCCGCCGACGCCGTGATCGCGCTCCAGCTCGCAGCCACCGGCGCACAAAACCCCGCGGCAGACGTCAGCGATGACCACCGCGTCACTTCGCTCGACGCTCTCATGATACTGCAAGCCGCAGCCGGGCGAATCGAGTTATAGGTGCTCCCCCCGCTGCACCGACCGGATACCGGAGCTCCCTCCGGGCGTGATGTGCCGGTTTACCACGACTGATACTGCCTGGAAATCAAGTGATTTATCACCGCGGAGAACGCGGAGGGCGCAGAGTTTCGAGACCGTTTTCAATCCTCTGCGTGGCTCTGCGCACTCTGCGGTAGAATCTAAGGGCATGGCGATTTCACTGGAATCGACAGTGCCATCAGAGTGTTTTCACTGGAGTTTTCGATTGTGCCACCACGACTTACTGAGCATGTCCAGGAAATGAAAGGTCACCCCTTTTTCCGCATCCTTCGAATCTCCCGCAACCTTCGCATCGCCACCTCTAAAACAAAGATGATCATCGCAGCGAGCAGAAACGGCAGTCGCATATCCTCTGGCTCCTGAACGTTACGTGTGGATCGCGCCCTTAAATTGTCAAGCAGCGGATCGATCTCGTCCTCTTCATACACTGCCCCGCCAAACATATCGATCGTGTCCTTCAGGTCTTCTGAGAACCCGACATCCAGAAACTCGGCAGGATAGTTCACAGCGATCGAATATCCTGAGATATCCAGAAATCCGAGGGACTCTGTCTTAATCGAGGTCTGGTACCGGTCTTTGTCGATCTGCGAGAGTTCAAGTTGCTTCCCATCAAGATTTATGCTCGGAACGGTGTCTGACCTGACACCGATGACCGCGGGATCGCCGAGATGGACATCATCGCCAGAGATCACGATCTCATCGTTCCTTCTCGGATCCCCGACCGCCCAGTTAACCATCCTCGAGATCAGTTCGGCATTATCTCCGCTGTAGAGCACGCCGCTCCATCCTGCGCCGTCATCGGTGCTTAAGGAGACCACATGCCCCATGCCAAGCCGCCATGCCGTGACGACCGGCTTACCCGCGCCTGTCGTGACAAGCGTCTGTGCGCCTGTCTTCGGGGTGACCTTGTTGTAGCCGGTGATCGAGCCTGCGAGCAGAAGATTCTCTGTGATGAAATGGTTCGGATTCAGGACGCTGATCGAGAAGTCCCCTTTTGTCGTATCATCCGGCTCTTCCGGCTTCTCCCCAAAGATTATGTTCAACCGCTCCGATTCCGCGGGTCTGTAATAGATTCCGCGGCCCTCTGATGCAAGGGATTTCATGAAATCTTCGTTTGTCGTCTCGCCAACGCCGACAGCGTACGTGGTGATGCCGGAATCAGCCATCGCCTTTGCAAGGTTAAGGCAGGTATCATCGCCGCTTGTCATTCGCCCATCTGAGATGATGATTACGCTCTTCGCGCCCACATACCCATCCAGCATCGTGGAAGCGGCTCTCTGCGCAGTGTCCAGATGGGTGGTTCCGCCGTGTTTCAACGTCGTGATCTTATCTTCAAGCGTACTCTTGTACAGTCCTCTGGTCAGCGGGGATACGGTATATGCCCGTTGATTGAATGCTATCACACCGATATGATCGTTTATGCTGATTCCGCGAAGTATATTGATTGCCAGTGCCTTTTCCATACTCAATGCCGTATCATCCCCATACTCTGTGCCGACACTTCCTGAAATATCGATTATGATCACCACGCCAACGTTTTTGCCTTCCCCCTCGCTCTCCTTAGATCTTACAGGAAGCAGCGTCTCAAACTGCGAGTCATAATACCCACCCAGGTCATACGCACGATCCCCACCAGCGACCACAAGCCCGCCGCCATTCTGCAGATACATCCTCAACTTACCGAGTTCATCTTTGCTAAGATCGTTTACATGGGCATTATCAAGAACCACGGCAAGATAGTCCTCGGGATCAGCCGATGCCACTGAACTGATGGTTGTTGTGTCGTACAGTTCGGCAAGCGTCTGGGATAGCGGAGAGTTCCGCACCGCCACGAGAAGAATCGTTGGTTTCGGCACCACATAGACCGATTTGTAGAATACATTGTTATCTTGCCTCGCATCCTCGCTTTCAGGCACAATCTCTGCTTTTATGGTGTGCGAGCCTGTGTTTCGAAAGGTGTGCGGAATCGATACGGTCTTCTCCCGCTCGGTCTGGGTAACCGCGGTCTCCTTCACTCTTACGTCATCGATCGTTACCGAGAGCGTGTATCTCGCATCATCTCCTGCCTGCCGCACCAGAATTGTAAACGACTGCTCGCTATCCACGATCACGTCCTTGCTTCCGATGATCTCGACGCTCAGATCGTTCTGCTCTGGCTCCAGTCGGATGGCGCAGACCGTGGTATTGATATTCGTTGCGAATGCGATGGTATCAGCCAGATCAAGCCCGTAATTGTTGTTGCCGTCGGTCACGAGCAGGACGTTGTCATTTCCTTGCGCAAACTCGGTGATCGCATCCCCGATCGCTGACCGAACACCAGTGATCTGGTGGATGCTTGTCGGGGTGCGGCTCTGGAGCCGGTCATAGACGCGCGTCCCTGTATCGTTATCAAAGAGCGTCATGCTCGCGGTGTGATCGTCGATTATGATGACGCTCGGGGTCTCATCGAAAACGGTTCGCGACGCCAGATCGTAAGGGGACGCAAGCGCTACGATCAATAGCAGGAACATAACAGTCCTGGCGATGATTATTCCTTTCTTATGCCCCTT
>DAOURL010000228.1 GCA_030625165.1 Methanosarcinales archaeon
GACTCCTCATCCTCTGCAAGGATCATCTGCTGCACGATCGGCAGCCGCTCTTCGCCAAAGAACATGTGCTCTGTCCGGCATAGACCGATTCCTTCCGCGCCAAAGTTCCTTGCAACCTCGCTATCGTGCGGGGTATCTGCATTCGTGCGCACTCCAAGTCTCTTTGCACGTGAAGCCCAGCCCATCAGCGTCTCAAAGTCGCCAGTCATCTCTGGCTCGACGAGATCAGTTATGCCGAGAATGACTTCCCCTTTCGTTCCGTCAAGCGTGATATAATCTCCCTCTTTGACCACGATATCGCCAACCGTGAACCGGAACGCTTTCTCATCGACATCGATCTCGTTGCATCCGACGACACAGCACTTGCCCATGCCCCGCCCAACGATTGCGGCATGGCTCGTCATCCCGCCGCGTGCTGTTAATATCCCCTGCGAGGCAGCCATCCCGCCGACATCGTCTGGTGACGTCTCAAGCCGCACCAGAATCACCTTCTCTTTCTCGTCTTTTTCAACCCATTCCAGTGCCTTATGGGATGAGAAGACCACTTTTCCGACTGCCGCACCCGGCGATGCTGCCAAGCCTTTTGCGAGCACGTCAACGGTTGCTTTCGGATCGATCATCGGGTGCAGGAGCTGATCGAGCTGGTCTGGCTCGACGCGGAGTATCGCGGTCTCCTTATCGATCAATCCCTCCACCACCATATCGACAGCGGTCTTCACGGCAGCCTGCGCAGTCCGCTTCCCGGTTCTCGTCTGTAGCATGTAAAGCGTGCCCGATTCGATGGTAAACTCCATATCCTGCACATCGCGGTAATGCCTCTCCAGTTTCTCGCGTATGGCAGCCAGTTCCTCATATATCTCCGGCATCTCATCCTTTAGATGATCAAGGGTCTCTGGAGTCCGGAGTCCTGCAACCACGTCCTCCCCCTGTGCGTTCATCAGGTACTCGCCGTAAAATATGTTCTCCCCTGTTGCAGGATCCCTTGTGAAGCAGACACCGGTTCCGGAATCAGCACCCATGTTCCCGAATACCATTACCTGGACGTTGACACCTGTACCAAGATCGTGCGGAATATTATTTAAATTTCTATATGTTTCTGCTCGATCCGTGTTCCATGACTCGAACACGGCATTGATCGTCATCCTCAACTGCTCTTTCGGATCATCCGGAAACGCTTCTCCTGTCTCTTTCTCTACCAGTTCCCTGTATCTCGATACGAGATCCTTAAGATCATCCGAATCGAGTTCTGTGTCCATCGTAACGCCGCGTAACCTCTTCTTCTCTTCGAGAATCTGCTCAAAATCGCTGTGCTCCATCCCTAAAACTACGTTTCCGAACATCTGCACGAACCTGCGGTACGAATCGTACACAAACCGCTCATTTCCCGACATTTTGGAAATACCTACCGCGCTCTCATCGTTAAGACCGATATTAAGCACAGTATCCATCATCCCCGGCATCGAGATCGCAGCACCTGACCGCACTGACAGGAGGAGTGGGTTTTTTGCATCGCCGAACCATTTTTCAGTGGACTCCTCAAGGCGGGCGAGATTTTCATCGATCTCATCCTCGAGACCGTCCGGGTATCCACCATCGTTTGCATAGTAGTGCGTGCACGCCTCTGTGGAGATCGTGAATCCGGGAGGCACCGGGATGCCAATATTCACCATCTCAGCGAGATTCGCCCCCTTCGATCCGAGGAGACTTTTCATTCGAGCGCTACCTTCAGCTCTTCCGTCTCCGAAGAAGTAAACGTATTTCTTTACATTCACGTTATTTCCATCCTTTGGATATGCGATGTTTCTGATGTGTATTTTTACACATTATAATCTTTCCTTCCGTTCGGACTGTCAATTTGTCTGGTGCTTTGGTTCTGACCAATGTGTATAGGTTTTTGAAGCCTGGGCGCGGAAGAAACGAGACTTGAATATACCAAATCGCATCTGTTTTTGCAATTTCCGGCAGTGTCTACGATGAACGTGTGTACAAGTCTTGAACACGGATCAAACGAATTATACGGATGTTATTTAATATTGCGGTTTGTTCAAGCAGGTTTAATCGAACC